>JBEKKD010000590.1:0-2924 GCA_050010895.1 Armatimonadota bacterium | reverse complement strand
CCGGCGTTACGCAGATGATCGTCGTCGGCTACGATCTGCCCAGCAGCGAGGCGGCCATGAAGCTGGCTGAGAGCGCCGACGGCCTTTGGGCAACCGTCGGCGTCCATCCGCACGACGCGTCCGGCGTCGGCGCTGACACGATCGAGACACTTCGCGATCTCAGCCTCTCCGAGCGCGTCGTGGCGATCGGCGAAACCGGCCTCGATTTCTACCGCGACCTGTCGCCACGGGAGACGCAGGAGGGCAGCTTTCGGCGTCACCTCGATCTCGCGGTAGAGCTGCGCCTCCCGATCGTGATACACTGCCGGGAGGCGCAGGAGCGCCTACTGATGATATTGAGAGAATACGCGAGTGAGGGCCTGACGCTGATATGGCATTCGTTCGACGGTACGCCCGCTCACGCAGCGGTGGCGCTGTCGCTCGGCGCGTTCTTGGGGCTCAACGGAATGCTCACATACCCGCGCAACGTGCACCTGGTTGAGATCGCGGCCGCCGTCCCGCTGGACCGCTTGTTGCTGGAAACGGACTGCCCGTACCTGGCGCCCGAGCCGAGGCGCTCCCGCGACAACGAACCGGCCAATCTCCCGCTCATCGCCGATGCCATCGCGGAGGCCCGGCGCATTCCCGCAGCGGACGTAGTCCGCGCGACCACTGCGAACGCGCGGCGCGCGTTCGCGCGTCGGGCGGCGTCACCATGAGCGATCATCGCCTGAAGCATCTCGTTGATTTCCACACCCACGCTTTCCCTGAGAAGGCAGCGCGGAGAGCCGTTGACGCCCTCTGTGCCCAATACGATCTCTCTCCAGTCGCCCAGCCAACGGTCGCAGGCCTGCTATCGACGATGGATGAGGCGGGCGTGGATATCTCGGTGGTAGCGCCGGTGGCGACCCGGCCCGACCAGGTGCGATCCATCAACGAGTGGGCGGCGCAGACCAACTCGGGCCGGCTGGTTTGCTTCGGCGCACTCCATCCCGATCTGGGGGACCTATCGGCCGAGGTGAATCGGATTGCCGATTCCGGCCTGAAGGGCATCAAGGTGCAGCCGAACTTCCAGGCGTTCGTGCCGGATGATCGGCGAATGTGGCCCGCTTATCAGGCCGCCGAGGGCCGGCTGATCATGCTCTTCCACAGCGGACAGGAGATCGCGCCGCTGGACCACGTATACGGGCAACCGGCGGCGTTGATAAAGGTGAAGGAGATGTTCCCTCGCCTGACGATGGTAGTAGCCCACCTCGGCGGCTACCTCATGTGGGACGAAGTGCGACGCCACCTCGTGGGCCGCGACCTCTACTTCGACACATCCTTCTGCTCCCGCGATCACATGAGTGATGAGCAGATGGTGGACCTGATCCGATCGCACGGCACAGGCCGGGTCGTCTTCGCCACCGATTTCCCATGGGGCCGACCGGCTCGCGATGTGGCCCGCCTGCATGATCTCGCGCTCAGCGATGAGGAAAAAGAGCTGATCGCGTGGCAAAATGCCAGAGACCTGCTGGGTCTACCGCTGACCTAGTGGCAGGTCGAGACGTGGGAGGCGCTCCGTGGCAAGCTGCATCTTCTGCAGAATCGCGTCTGGTGAGATACAGTCCAAGATTGCCTACAGCGACAGCATGATTGTCGCGTTTCATGACGCCAACCCGCAGGCGCCGTGCCATATTCTGCTCATTCCGCGCAAGCATGTATCGTCTGTGCGCGAACTCAGTGCCGGCGACGATGTCGTGATAGGTCACATTGTTCGAATAGCGGCACAGCTCGCGGAGGAGCAGGGGATCGCGGACGGCGGCTTCCGACTCGTCGCGAACAGCGGCCCGGATGCCGGCCAGTCGGTCGACCATGTGCACTTCCACCTGATCGGCGGCAGGCCAATGGGATGGCCGCCGGGATAGCGGCGTGGCGGGGTGTGACTGAGTTCTTATGGCCATGCGACTTTGCGGGTCTGTTTGACAATGGCCCCCAGGGCCGGTATAATCCATGCGTTGTAGAGCCGGAACAGGAGCCGTATTGCGGTTCCTGCCGAGACCTTGGCCTGCCTTGACTGCTGTTCCCCCCAGGGGCTCTCCGTGCCTCATGCAACGCGAAGCGGGCGCGACCCCCGCGGCAGTCTGACAAGAAAGGGGGGAGAGTATTGACGGTTGAGCTCCGTGAGAACGAGTCGATAGATAGTGCCTTGAGGCGCTTCAAGCGAGAACTGCACCAGCATGGTGTGCTGGAAGCGGCGAAGCGCCATGAGCGATATGAGAAGCCGAGCGACAAACGGCGCCGCTTGATGGCAGCGGCTATCAGGCGAAGTCGCCGCGCTGAAAGGCGCCGCAGCAGCAGCGAGTAAGCGGCAGTTCATGACGACCCAAGATGCCCGCCTATGGCGGGCCTCTGTTTTCCTGTTGCTGCCGGTCGGACCTCGATCCGGCTCGGCAGGCGTAAGGCCGGATGCACGGAGGAGGGTCGCGCCGGCGGGGTCACTCTTTCCGCCGCGTCCTTCACATGAGCCAACACCAATCACGAGACCATCGCCCGCAGCACCGGGGCCCATCGGGCGCTGACTCCGCGCCGCGCCTCTCGGAAGCCAAACTCGTCCTCGCCGATAACGAGGAAGCCCTTGCCCTGGCCGGAAACCATGACGAGAACCTGCGCCTGATCGAGCGAGAGGTCGGCGCTCACATCGGCGCGCGGGGAAACGAGATCCGCGTCCGCGGCACTGAAGAGCAGGTCGGACGGGCCACCGAGCTGATCGCCGAACTGCGCAAGCTGCTCCAGGGCGGCCATCCGATCACGACCGGCGAGGTCGAGTACGCCGCCCGACTCGTCGGTTCCGGTCGCGCCCAGGCGGAGGACGTCCTCTTCAAGGATGTCGTGCTCGTCACCGATCGCGGAAAGCCTATCAAGCCCCACACGCAGATGCAGCGAAACTACGTCGATGCCATTGC
>JBEKKD010000589.1:0-2927 GCA_050010895.1 Armatimonadota bacterium | reverse complement strand
GCGCCCTCTCGCGCCGACCCCATCCCGACCACCACGTCGCCCTCGCGCAGCCGTATCCCGCGCACCCCGGTCGCGGTGCGGCCCATGGAGCGCACTTCCTCCTCCGAGAACTGAATCGCCATCCCGCGCTCGGTCGCCATCAGGATATCGCGCTTGCCATCGGTCTCGATCACCCAGTGCAGCTCGTCGCCGTCGTCGAGGCCGATGGCGATGATGCCGCCCTTCATTCGCGTCTCGTACTGGCTGAGCGTGGTCTTCTTGACCGTCCCCTGCTTCGTCGCCATGAAGAGATAGCGATCCTCGGTGAACTCCTTGATCGCTCGCACCGCGGTCACGTGCTCGCCCGACTCGATCTGAATCAGGTTTACCACCGCGGTGCCGCGGGCTTGTCTGCTCGCCAGCGGAATCTCGTGCGCCCGCAGCCGGTACACCTTGCCCCGATTCGTGAAGAAGAGGATGTAGGTGTGCGTGCTCGCCACGAACAGATGCTCGACGACGTCCTCTTCCTTCGCGTTCAGCCCGATCACGCCCTTGCCGCCGCGGCCCTGCGTGCGATACGTGTCCACCGGCAGCCGCTTGATATAACCGTCACGGGTCATGGTGACGACCATATCCTCTTCCGCGATCAAGTCCTCGACGCTCAGGTCCTCGGCCTCGCCCGCGCGTATCTGCGTGCGCCGCGCGTCGCCGCGCTGCTCCTTCAGTTCCAGCAGCTCGCTCCTGATAATCTGCATCACCTTGCGCGGTTTCCACGGATTCTTGCGCAGCCACGCCCGCGTCAGCGCGATTCGCTCCTCGTTCCCGACGAGTTCCGAGAGCGCGTCGCCCAGGATGTCCTCCAGTTCCGCGATCCGCTTGATCACCTCGCGGTACTCCTGCTCGATCTTCTCTCGCTCCAGGCTGGTCAGCCGCTGCAGCATCAATTCCAGGATCGCCTGCGCCTGTCGCTCCGAGAGCTTGAACCGCTCCATCAACCGCTCCCGCGCGGTCGGCGGGTTCGGCGCCTGGCGGATGACCTGGATGATCTCGTCGAGGTTCTTGAGCGCGATCCGGTAGCCCTCCAGGATGTGCGCCCTCTGCTGCGCCCGGTCCAGGTCGTGCTGGCACCGGAACACGATCACCTCGCGGCGGTGATCGAGGAAGTGCCTGATGAGATCGACCAGCCCGAGCGTGCGCGGCACCAACGGCATGGGCTCGCCCGGCTTCCACACCGCGTACTCGGGGATCAGCCCTACTGCGTTCACCGCGAAACTCGTCCGCATGCGCGTGTTCTTGTAGAGCTGGTTGAGGATCACGTGCGCGTTCGTCTCGCGCTTCAGCTCGACCACCACCCGCATGCCCTTGCGATCCGACTCATCCCGCAGCGCGCTCACGCCCTGCATCTTCTTGCTCGTCACCAGCTCCGCGATCTGCTCGACGAGTTGCGCCTTGTTCACCTGGTACGGCAGCTCGGTCACGATGATCGCGTTGCGACCGCCCTCGATCGGTTCGATGGTCGCCCGCGCCTGCATCATGATCGAGCCGCGCCCGGTCTCGTAGGCCTGCTTGATGCCCGATCTCCCCAGGATCAGCGCGCCCGTCGGGAAGTCCGGGCCCGGCAGCGCCTTCATCACCTGATCGAGCGTCGTCTCCGGATCCTCGATCACCATCGCGCACGCATCCACCACCTCGCTCAGGTTGTGCGGCGGCAGGTTCGTCGCCATCCCCACCGCGATGCCCGAGCCGCCATTGCACAGCAGGTTCGGGAATCGCCCCGGCAGCACCGTCGGCTCGGTGCGCGTCTGGTCGTAGTTGAAGATGAAATCCACCGTGTCGCGGTCGATATCTGCCAGCATCTCCGAGCCATACGGCGACATGCGCGCCTCGGTGTACCGCATCGCCGCCGGCGGGTCGCCGTCGACCGAACCGAAGTTCCCGTGCCCGTCCACCAGCGGATAGCGCATGTTCCATTCCTGCGCCAGCCGCGCCAGCGTCGGGTAAATGACCTCCTGCCCGTGCGGGTGGTAGTTCCCCTGGGTATCGCCGGCGATCTTCGCGCACTTCCTGTGCTGCGCGCCCGGAGTGAGATTCAGATCGTGCATCGCCACCAATATGCGCCGCTGCGCCGGCTTCAAACCATCCCGCACATCCGGCAGCGCCCGCGCGATAATGACGCTCATCGCGAACGTCATAAACGAATCGCGCATCTCCTGCTCGATCTCTACCAGCGTCTCACCCGGTTGTCGTTTCGGTTCAGGCATATCTCAACAGTCTTCCTTTAGTAAGGTCATTCCGGCGTTATGCACCTACTGCGACCCTGAGCCCTTCGACGCCGCTCAGGGTGAACTCCGCGAAGGATCACACTGTTTGGCCGTTGGATTATCTGCTAACGACGTCTGTTCTCCGGGGGAAGCTCCCCGTGGTCTGATTCGTATCTGCCAAGGAGTTCTGACTCTAGCGACCGCGCCTCTGGGGCTGATCCCGTCTCAGCATATGCCACTTCGAAGTCATTGCACTCAGCCACGATCGCCAGGATCCGCCTGTTCGTGCGCTGAGTCGGCCCAGGATGGAAGTACTGACGCAGGCGCATTCTGAGGCCCTGGCGATTAGCGGCCGATCCCACGTAGAGAATATCCGAAGCACCTCTTACCCTCTCATACTCCCTACAGCAGCACCG
This sequence comes from Armatimonadota bacterium, assembly GCA_050010895.1. GTDB lineage: Bacteria > Armatimonadota > Hebobacteria > Hebobacterales > Hebobacteraceae > JBEKKD01. The sequence continues at coordinate 271 of JBEKKD010000589.1, read as the reverse complement.
GATGACATACACGCCGCGCGTCTTGGGAACCGCAGCAATCAGCGAAGCCTCCGCCTTCCGATTGAAAGGCAGCCAGGCCGCGAAACCATGCTCAGATAGGTCGGAGCTTCCCATTCTTTCGTCTTCGCCAAACGGTTGCCATAGGAGTTAGGGGTCTTCGGCTACCAGAGTGTCGCTTCCACCGCGGACAGAGCGCCCTTAGGTGTGTCGTCCGCGATGCCCTTCCTGCTTCATCAGATCGCTGAACTTCGCCCAGTCAAGCTTGTAGCTG
>JBEKKD010000588.1:0-2937 GCA_050010895.1 Armatimonadota bacterium | reverse complement strand
TCGCTGCCCGCACCCAGCTCTCCAGCACGGCCCGCTCCTCCGTGCCCAACGTCACACCCGTTGCTCGCTTGCTCATGCCGCAAGCATATCATATAACGCTGATTATTGCAGGTAGGTACTAGTCGCCATTTCGCCTCCCTACGGACGTTCGCCGAATGAGCTAACATCGGGCGGACGTCTTCTTTCAGGCATTCGCTGGTCCATTTTATGACTTTCGCCCTTACTTCTTTGGGCGAAAGTCATCAGGTCTGCCAGCCTGGCCTGCGCGCCAGGAATCTGCGTATGGATATCGCGCTTCCAGTCAGCCCCAGAAGCGCGCCCAGCAGCAGGGCGCCAAGAACGAAGCCGATGAGGGCGCGATCGGGCAGGAGCTGGAAGAATGGCGCGGCGCGAGCGGAGAGTGCGTGAAGATACATGTGCGCTGGCACGAGCAGGCAGCAGGCGATGGCCGAGCCGATGATGCCGTGGATCATGCCTTCGAGCATGAACGGCGCGGCGATCAGGCCGCGGGTGCCGCCGACGAGCTGCATGATGAAGATCTCACGCCACCGCGCGTGCAGCGCCAGGCGGACGGTATTGTGCACGATGAGAACGCCCGCGATGGCGACGAGAGCCGCGATGATGCCGCCGGCCCAGGAGACGATCAGCTTCATCTTCGCCAACTTCTGGACCAGGCCGCCCTCCTGGGCCGCCTCCTCCGGCGTCGGCACCACGTCCTTCACCTCCGTGAGGTCGGCGAGCCGCTGGGAGACGTCGGGCACCATCTTCGGCTCCAGGACTCGGATCTGCACGCCGTCGGGCAATGGGTTGCCGATGCCGCGGAGCGCCTCCGTGTTCGGCAGATAGGCCTGCAGCTTCTTCATGCCCTCTTCTTTCGGCACGAACCGCGCCGACGTCACCTCCGGCCAGCGAGCGACCTCGCGGGACAGCCTCTTTGCTTTCAGGCGGGTGACGTCCTTATCGAAGTACGCCCAGATTTCAAGCTCGCGCGAGACTCGATTCGTCCACTGCCTGACATTTAGGTGAAAGAGCACGATCGCGCCGAGGACGATCAGCAGCACCGCCACGCTGGAGATGGTGGCGATCGCGATCAGCCGCTCCCGCCTGAGCTGGAGGCCGGTCTCTCGTAAGATGAACTCAATCTCGTCCCAGATCATCGGGGTAAGCGCCTTCCGGCACGTCGCTCTTGACGCGCCCTTCATAGAGGGCGATCACGCGGCGCCGCATGGAGTTCACGATCGCCGGGTCGTGGGTGGCGACGATGACGGTTGCATTCTCCTGGTTGATCCGTGCCAGCAACTCGATGATATTCGCCGAGGACTGCGGGTCGAGGTTCCCGGTCGGCTCGTCGGCGAGGATGAGCGGGGGCTTGAGGGCGATGGCGCGGGCCAGCGCCAGCCGCTGCTGCTCCCCCGCGGACATGGCCTGGGGAAGATCGTCCGCCTTTTCGAGCAGTCCCACCTGCGCCAGCACGTCCGGCACGATCTTCGTCACCGTCCTATACGTGGTCCCGGTCGCGTGCAGCGCGAAGGCGATGTTCTCCCATGCCGTGCGCTGGGGCAGGAGGCGAAAGTCCTGGAAAACGACGCCGATTCTCCGGCGCAAATGGGCCACCCTATGGGGTGACAGCATCGGCACGTCCCAGCCCGACACCAGCACCCGGCCGGTGGTCGGGACCTCCTCGCGGTAGAGAAGCTTCAGAAGAGTGGACTTGCCGTGTCCCGTGGGCCCGATGAGGAAGGCGAACTCCCCCTCGCCGATGGTGACACTGACATCAGAAAGCGCCTGCACGCCGTTGGGGTAGGTGAGGCTGACGTCGATCAGCTCTACGGAACTCGGCATGATAGCGCATTATAGCGAGGAGAGTAGGGGAGGGCAAACGCGCTACCTTCCTGCCTCCTCGGTTACGTCGGCAACTGGAACGCCCTCGCCACATACACCGCCATCTGATCCCGCGTGCATGCGTACTCGGGGTGGTAGAGGCCGTCGGGGTAGCCTTGGGTGACGGCGATAGCCGGCTGAGCGATGTATTCCACGTACTTGTAGGCCCAGAAGGATGTGGGCACATCGGGAAAGGTGGGCGTGGCGGGCGGCGTATAGCTCTTCATGCCCTCCTCGCCGGTCGGTGTGGCAATTGATCGCGCGATGAACACTGCCATCTGGCCCCTGTCGAGGTCAAGGTCGGGTCGATACATCGGCGGGGAGCCACCGCCGCCATAACCCTCGACGATGCCCAGCGCGTGGGCATACTCGATGTACTTGTAGGCCCAGTGGTCGGTATCTACGTCGGGGAAGGAAGGGCCTGCGGGGCCGGTGGGAACAGCGGCATCGCTCCCTGTCAGGGCGCGCGAGACGTAGACCGCCATCTGGGCGCGGGTGACAGTCTGGCTTGGGCGATATGTGCCATCAGAGTACCCGGCGACGATGCCCGCGAGCGCACAGGCCTCCACTTGCGCCCAGGCCCAATGATCGAACGGCACGTCCCTGAACCGCGGCGGACGCCAGTCCGGCAGGTCGAAGCGCACTACCTGTCCGTTCATGGTGTCGGCGACCCAGACCGAGCCAGTCGCGGAGTCCACCGACACCGATCGCGGTTTGCTGAAGGTTCCGCCGCGCCAGAGTTCAGCTCCATCACCGGCAACATGCACGACCTGGCTGTTCGTGGTGTCAGCTACCCACAACGTGCCGTCGGCGTGGTTCACCGACAGCGAAGCCGCGGACGGGTCGTAGAAAGTGTCTCCTCGCCACACCTCAGTGCCGCTGGCATCCAGACGCGCCAGTTGGTAATCGTCTATCAGCCAACACGATCCGTCGGCCCCTCCCACTGCGAGCATGCTGGGGGCCGGGAAGTCGCCCCGCCACAACTCCTTGCCGTCAGCGCCTGTGTGGACGACCTGCTTCAGGCCATAGTCAACGAACCAGAGGGAACCGTCCACC
>JBEKKD010000587.1:0-2940 GCA_050010895.1 Armatimonadota bacterium | reverse complement strand
GGCTACTACGGCAACATGCTCCGGGCCTTTGCCCAGATGGTCGAAACCCGCGAACTGCCAATCCCACTGGACAGCACCCTGGAGATCATCCGCATCCTCGCCGCCAGCAAGCGATCCCAGGAGCAAAGCGGCGCGCGAGTCGCCATCAATACCTGACGGCCGCATCTTCGGAAGCGCAGACCTGAACGACAACACGAACGGTGTTAGCATGAGGAGGAACAATGCTCGCGCTTGAGATCGTTGGCGAACGTAGGATCGAGATCGTGGAGGTCCCCGATCCGCAGCCGAAGGACGACTGGGTAGTGGTGAAGGTGTACGCAGCCCCCATGTGCACGGAGTACAAGGACTTCGTGGCGGGGAACAAGCATGGGCAGCTCGGGCACGAGGCGGTGGGCGAAGTGGTCGCGGTCGCCCGACCCGGCCGGGTCAAAGAGGGGGACCGAGTGATTGTGCAGCCGCAGTTCCCGTGCGGCCGCTGTCCCCTCTGCCTTTCGGGCTACTACATTCACTGCCAGCACGGCTACGATTTCGTACAGGTGCACGGAACGCTACATGGCAGCGGCACCATGGCTCAGTACCTGCTGAAGCAGGACTGGCTGCTCTCCCCGATCCCATCCGGGGTCTCGTACGAACACGCGTCGCTCGCCCTCTGCGGGCTGGGGCCGTCATTCGGCGCGTTCCAGCAGATCGGGCTCAATGCCTTCGATACGGTGCTCATCACCGGGGCCGGACCCGTCGGGCTCGGGGCGCTGGTCAATGCGCGCTTCCGCGGCGCCAAGGCCGTCGTTGTCGAGTCAGTGCCATACAGGGCGGAGAAGGCACGCGCGCTGGGCGCCGCACACGTGCTCTCGCCGAGCGACCAGGAACTGGTCCAGACGATACGGGGACTCACGAACGGCGGCGTGGATTGTGCGATCGACTGCGCGGGCTCGGCGCAGGCAGAGCGTCTCTGTGTTGATGCCACCCGTCGCCGTGGGCGCGTTGCTTTCGTCGGGGGCTGCGACGATGAGCTTCCGATTCGTGTCACCCAGGATATGCTTCAGAAGGGGCTCCACATTATCGGCAACTGGCACTACAACCTTGGCGACACGGTCTCTGTGCTGAAGGTGATCCAGGAATCCCCGCTTCTCGAGCTCCTGGTGAGCCATGTACTGCCGATGAGTGAAGCGCAGCGGGCATTTGGTATCTCAGCGTCCCACGACACCGCGAAGGTCATTCTGAAGCCGTGGGGATGAGTGAGACGGTTGGCGGCTATTGCCCTGCTCTCGCGCACCCGGCCAATGGTGGGCAGGCGACGGGTGACCATCGGCCGACGGAGGTCCTACACGAAGCCGGAAAGAGCAGACTCACCGTGGGCGCGGCGGTAGGTCGTTCGAGAAGGGTACCATGGTGAACGGTCCGCGACGCAGTCTGGATCCGACCAGGAGGAACCAGGATGGCAGGCAGGACTGAGAAGCTGGCAGCTGACGGCGGGACACCGGTCAACAGCAGCCCGTTCCCGATATGGCCGAGCTTTGACCTGGCCGTGATGGATGACATCTGCAGAATCCTCGAGACCGGCGGGGTGAACTACTGGACGGGGAAGCTGCCCGGCGAGACGCGCTCGATCGGCATGAAGTTCGAGGAGCAATGGGCGAAGTGGTGTGGCGCGAAGTATGGCGTCTCCACCACCAATGGCACGAGCGCGCTGCACACCGCGCTGGCGGGGCTGGGGATCGGGCCAGGGGATGAAGTAATCGTGCCCTCCTACACCTTCATCGCCAGCTCGTTCTCGATCTGCCAGGCGGGCGCGGTGCCGGTATTCGCGGACGTCGAGCGGGACAGCCACACACTCGATCCCAGGGACGTCGAAGCGAAGATCTCCCTCAGGACGGCGGCGATTGTGCCGGTGCACCTGTATGGGGTGATCGCGAACATGGGGCCGCTGTTGAAGATCGCGAAGAAGCACAAGCTGAAGATCGTGGAGGACTGCGCCCAGGCGCATGGCGGCGAGTGGAACGGCAAGCGGGCCGGTACCATCGGGGATATCGGGGCATTCAGCTTCTGCCAGAGCAAGCACTTCACCACCGGGGGCGAGGGCGGCGCGGTGATCACGGACGATGAGCACGTTGCCTGGCAGTGCCGCTCGTTCCGCGACCACGGCTATGACGTGAAGGAGCGGCTGCGGTTGCTGGAGCTGGAGGCGAAGCTGCCCTACATCCACAACATGGTGGGCTTCAACTACCGCATGACGGAGATCCAGTCGGCGATCGGGCTGCGGGAGCTGGCGCGCTTCGACTCATGGAACCTGCCGGCCCGGCGTCGCAACGGGGAGTATCTGGCGAAGCGGCTGGCGGGGGTCAAGCAGATCAAGCATCTGCCGCTGGACACCGCAGAGCGGCGCAATGCCTTCTGGATGTTCCCGATCGTGGTGGACATTGAGCAACTCAACGGCAGGGCAGTAGGCGAGGTCGTGAAGGCGATCGAGAAAGAGGGCGTGCCGGCGGGACCGGTGATGTGGCCGCAGTGCTATAAGGAGCGGGCCTACCAGGAGCACAACGGATTCGGGAAACTCAAGTACCCGTTCGACGACCCGAACACGCGCAAGGACGCGGTGCAATACGACAAGGTGCACTGCCCGAATGCGGCCTGGCTGGAGGAGCGGACCTTCTTCGTGCCGTGCCATCCGGTCTATGAGATCGAGCACATGGAGCTGATCGGGGCGGCAATCGAGAAGGTGTTGACGGCGTACGGGCGATGCTGCCAGGATCAGCTGGGAGTAGAACCGCGTTGTTAGGCGAGCGCGAGACGCCCTGGCGACGCCATTCGACCTGCAATGCTATACACAGAGTCTTATGTAAGTGCGCATAGTCTGCGTAGCACAGCATTCGGTGGCGCCCATTGTCGGAACTGCGTCTCGACGGAAGAGATGATTTCGTCGAGGAGAGCGAAGTAGCGGTT
>JBEKKD010000586.1:0-2969 GCA_050010895.1 Armatimonadota bacterium | reverse complement strand
TGCGAGGGCACCCCCCGGCAGCGTTCTTCGGCGTCTCGACAGACACGCGCACGCTGAGGGCGGGCGCGCTGTTCGTGGCGCTGAGAGGCGAGCAGTTCGACGCCCATCAGTTCGTGGAGGAGGCGTTTGCGCGAGGGGCGGGCGCGGCTGTGGTGTCGCTGGGGATCGCCGCGACCGGCGCGCTGATTTTTGTGGAGGACACGCTGAAGGCGCTGGGTGCCATCGCGGGGGCGCATCGGGCGGCGCTGCCGGTACAGGTGATCGCGGTGACGGGCAGCACGGGGAAGACGACAACGAAGGACATGATCGCGGCGATTCTCTCCCGGGGCGGAGCGACGGCTCGAACGCCGGGGAATTTCAACAACGAGGTGGGCGTGCCGCTGGCACTGCTGGAGCTGGACGCGTCGTACCGCACGGCGGTGGTCGAGCTGGCGATGCGACGGCGGGGGGAGATCGCCTATCTCTCCGGGATGGCGAAGCCGAACGTGGGTGTGATCACGAATATCGGCGTCTCGCACATGGAGCTTCTTGGCAGCCGCGAGAGGATTGCGGAGACGAAGGCGGAACTCTTGACCGCGCTGCCGGAGAATGGGACGGCGGTGCTGAACGCCGACGACGATTTCTTCGCCTTCCTGAAGGCGCGCACTCGAGCGACAGTGGTGTCGTTCGGCACGAATGCCGCGGATGTTCGGGCTTCCGAGGTGGCCATCGGCGCCGCTGGGCGGGCGCAGTTTCGGCTGACGGGGTGGTGGGGAGAGCAGCGGATCACGCTGAAAGCAGCAGGCCGGCATCACGTGCTGAACGCGGCGGCCGCGGCGGCAGCGGCGACGTCAGCCGGCGCGAAGCCGGAGTGGGTAGAGGCCGGACTGGCGGCATTCGAGGCCGGTGATATGCGAGGGCGGATCGTGCGCGCCCCGGGTGGCTACACCGTGATCAATGATAGCTACAACGCGGCGCCGGACTCGATGCGGGCGGCGCTGGAGTTGCTGATGGACATCCCGGGCGAGCGGAAGTGGGCGGTGCTGGGGGATATGAAGGAGCTCGGCAAGATGACCGTGACCTGGCACCACCAGGTTGGCGAGCTGGCGGCCGGGATGGGCATTGCGGGACTGGTGACGGTGGGCGCGCTGGGGCGGCACATAGCCGACGGCGCGAGGCCGGGGATGGCGGGACGCGAGGTAATCGAGGCGGAGAGCAACCGGGACGCCGCGCACGCGATCGCGGCGCGGGCGAAGCCGGGGGATGTGGTGCTGGTGAAGGGGTCGCGGGCGATGCAGATGGAGGAGATCGTGACGGGGCTAACGGGTGCGAGCGGCAGTCATGGCTAGTCCCGTCTGGTCGCTCGCGTTCGTTGGGCTGGTGGCGCTTCTTCTGGTGGTGGTCCTGGGCGGTCCTGCGATAGGCGTGCTGAAGCGCATTGGCGCGGGGCAGCGAGTCAGGGATGACGGCCCACAGCGTCATCTGGAGAAAGAAGGCACGCCGACGGTGGGGGGGATTGTGTTCGTGGCCGCGGCGGTGCTGGCCGCGCTCTGGGGTGCGAGCAGGCTCGGCGGCCATGTGTCGATGGCGATGGTGGTGCTGCTGGCCGCCACTGTCGCCTTTGGGCTGATCGGGTTCGCTGATGACTGGTTGAAGATCAAGCGGGGGCGATCGCTCGGGCTGAAGGCACGGCAGAAGCTGGCGATGCAGATCGTGGTAGCCGGACTGGCCGCGTACCTGCTGGCGGGGGTGAGGGCCGCCCAATATCTGGACCTGGACAATCCTGCCCATTTCCGCTCGCTCTACGTCTTCTGGGTTCCGGTGTGGACAGCGGCGATGGTGTGGACCTCCAACGCGGTGAACCTGGCGGATGGGTTGGATGGGCTGGCTGCGGGCTTGTGCGCGATTGCCGGGCTGGGATTCGCGGTGCTCGGGTTGGCGCATGGGCAACCGGAGGCGAGCATCGCTGCGGCGGCGCTCGCGGGAGCGTGCCTGGGGTTCCTGTGGTTCAACCGGCACCCGGCGCGGGTGTTCATGGGGGACGTGGGGTCGCTGGCGCTCGGTGGGATGCTGGCGGTGATGGGCGCGATGTTGACGCCGCCTGGGCCGCAGACCGCGATGCCGGTGCTGGCGCTGGTCGGGCTGTGCCTGGTGCCGTACATCGAGGCGACGTCGGTGGTGCTGCAGGTGATCTCGTTCAAGACCACGGGCAAGCGTATCTTCAAGATGAGCCCGATACATCATCATTTCGAGTTGTCGGGGTGGCCGGAGCAGAAGGTGGTGTGGACATTCTGGGGAGTGGCGGCGGGGGGGGCGATGGTGACGGTGCTCGTGTACGGGAGGCTGTGAGCTGGGCCGGGTTTCGGGACTGAAGTCCCGAAACCCCAGATGCAGGGACATGATGTTCGAGCAGTTTGCGGGTAAGCGGGTGCATGTGATCGGGCTTGGGGCCTTAGGCACGGGGCGAGCGGTGGCCACGGTGTTGTGTCGGCGCGGGGCCGACGTGACGGTGTCGGATGTGAAGCCGGCGGAGGCTCTGACGGCGGAGATCGCCGCGCTGTCAGGACTGCCGGTGGCGATCATGACGGGTGAGCGGGCTTACCGCGGGATCGAGGACGCGGAGTTGGTGATCCCAAGCCCGGGCGTGCCGTTGACGATCCCTCCCCTACTCCGCGCGCGAGAGCGCGGCGCGAGAATCCTGAGCGAGATCGAGATAGCATACTGGCTCGCGCCCTGCCCGATCATCGCGGTGACGGGGACCAAGGGAAAAACGACGACGACCGCTCTCATCGGGGAGCTGCTGAACGCCGAGGGCAGGCGTGCGATGGTGGGCGGGAATATCGGCCGACCCCTGATCGAGCTTGCGGAGGCGGCGACGCGCGATGACGTGCTGGTGGCAGAGGTGAGCAGCTTTCAACTCGAGGCGACGGAGCGGTTCAGGCCGAAGGTGGCGGTGATGCTGAACGTGTCGCCGGATCACCTGGACCGGC
>JBEKKD010000585.1:0-2972 GCA_050010895.1 Armatimonadota bacterium | reverse complement strand
GCCCATTTCCATCATGCTTGCATCCAGATCCATATCCAGCTTCGGCTTCGGCTATCCCGCGAATACCAACATCAAACTCAAAGCCTCAGCCAAGAGGGCCTTTTATCACAGGGCTGCTAGTGCTCAAGCCCTGAGCGCCACCTCTCGGAATCCTGCCCGAAGTCTTTCCCGTCAGCTTACGGAGCGCCGCCGCGGCATGAGCGCGCACGCCCCAGTGCTCATCCCCCAGGGCGCCGGTTAGCGCGTCCGCCGCTCTCTGATCTCCGGCGTCCCTCAGTGCATCGGCGGCCTGCATGCGAACTCTGGGATCCTCATCCTTCAAGGCATGAGAGGCGACATCGATCGCGCGGCCGTTCTTCATGCGTCCGAGCGCCTGCAGCGCCATCCCTCTCATCGGCGCGTCTCTACTGCCGATCAGGGCGGCAAGGGCCTCATCTGCCTGTGAATCGTGCATGTCGCGCAGCGCAGATGCAATGTACCTTCTGATCTCTTGGTCCGGGTCGTCGAGGATTGGGGTCAGAAGGGCAACCCGAGGACGAAGCACGTCTGGCCTTTCCCGCGTGAGGACCAACGTGTCTATGGCCGAGAACGCGCGCTCCGCCCGATCTACGCTCTTGAGCGCGGCCAGGAGGCGCTCGACAGCGCCGTGATCGCCCATGATTGCGAGCGCGAGCGTAGCTCCCTCCCGAGCGCGCGGGTTATTTCCGGCCATGGCAGCCCGCAGACGAGCCTGGCTGCCGGGATCCGCAAGCAGCCCCAATGCCCAGCCGGCCTGTCGGCGGAGGAGACGATCCCCGTCCTTCGGCAGGCTTCTCTCTGGGCTCACTGGAGATGGCCTCCTGTCCTGTCGGCCGCCGGTACGATCGCCGTCGTTCAGCAGGTCCAATAGGCGCGGAGTCGCGCGCCAATCACCAATGCGGCCTAACGCCAAGGCCGCGCTAGCTCGCGCCCGTGGCTCCGGCTCCTGCAAAGCGGTCAGCAGCGGCTTGACCGCGCTTTTCTCCTTCATCTCTCCGAGGATGTTGGCGGCCCAGTCTCGAACTCTCGGCTCATTGTCCCCCAGGGCGGCGACCACCGGCGCGACAGGCTGAGGGCCCCCAACACTATAGACACTGTAAAGCCCGATCACGGCGCTAGCCCGAACGTCCGCATCCCTATCTCTCAGCGCTGCAATCAGCGGGTTGACAGCTCTCGGATCGCCTGGCCTGCTCACGCCCAATGCGGCTGCTGCGCGTACTTTGGGCTCTCGATCCCTCAGTGACGCGATCAGCGGCTCCACTGCCCTGGGGTCGCGCGCTGGGTCCAAGGCGCTCGCCGCCGCTATCCGCACTTGAGGACTGTCATCCCGAAGACGGGCGATCAGAGCGTCGACTGCGCGCGACCGCACCGTCGGGTCCAGCAGCCCGGGTTCAGAGTATGTTCCGAATGTCGTATCGAGAGAGGTCGCCGCGGCCTCCCGCACCCTGGGGTCCTCATCGCTCAGCGCCCCCGTCAGGGGTTCCATCACGCGTGGGTCGGGAGTAACCTCGCCCCCATCGCTCCCGACAAAAACGAGCGCCAGTGCCGCCTGTCGCCGGACGTCTGCGCTGGGATCCCGTAACGCCCCCACCAGCGCCTTCAGCACCCTCACGTTGTCCCGGAACGCAGGCAACGCCTCCGCGGCCTCTGCTCGCACCGTGGAATCCTCGTCTTTGAGGGCCGCCAGAACTGGCGCAAGTGCCGGCTCCTTCGCGCCGTAGTTCTCGATCTGCCTGATGTCGCCGATGGCACGCGCACGTACCGCCGGATCTCCGTCCTTGAGTTTGGCGATCAGGGCAGGGACAGAAGATCTACTCGCCTCCCTGCCGGCTGCGCCTCGAATGGTGGACTCGGCTCGACCACTAGGGGCGCGATCTCGCGCTGTGCCAGATCCGCGGCACCCCAGGTAGACGCCAGTTCCCGAGGCCACGATCACCACCAGCGCCACCGCCCCGGCAAGCCTTTGTGGAAGGTGACCGCGCCTCCCGTCGTCTGCTCCGGCAAGGTGTCGCACTCGTCGCACTAGCGAACCCCCTCCTACACTCAGGGCAGGTTCCGGGACCCCCTGAAGGTGCTCCATCTCGGCCAGCGCCCGCATATAGACTGCCGCGTCGCCGCAGGCCGCTACCGCGAGCTCATCGCAGCAGTGCTCGCGTTCCAGACGAATCCGGCCCGACACCCACCACACGGCCGGGTGATAGAACAGCAGCGTCTCCACAACGGTCTGCAGCGAGTTGATCAGGTAGTCACTGCGCCGCACGTGGGCGAGCTCGTGCGCCAGGATCGCCTGCCATTGTTCGGAGGTGAGACCGGTGAGCGCAATGGTCGGCAACAGGATCACTGGCCGAAGCCAGCCCACTACGCTCGGCACCTGGACCGCGGCCGATTGCAGCACTCTGACCGCTCGCATAACGCGGAGGCGCTGCGCCAGCGTCTCTATCATCTGCCTCCATGCATCCCCCACCAGTTCTGTCGACATGCTCTTTGCCAGCCCGATCGCTCGCCACCTCACCATCAGCCGGAGCGAGAGCACGACGACGCCAGCCGCCCACAGCAGTACCACCCACGGGAGGAGACTGCGCAGCGAGGCGAGGCCGGGCCGTCTATACACCCCTGGCCGCACCGCGCGGATATGTGACTCACGTCTGGGCGCCGCGGCACTGGCTGGAACTGCCACGGTGGTACCGGACGCGATGGGCGCTGATGCCGAGGCCGGCACGGACCTCGCCGCAACCGACCTTGGCGCCGCTGACATCACCAGATACGTCGCCACCGGAGTGGCCGCCATCACTGCCAGTACGGCCAGCAGGGACACATAGCGGGTAGCGGGAGACGCCCTTCGCAGTGCGACCAGCACCAGTGCCGCAACGGCGGCGACCACTGTTCCTTGCCAGAGGAAGTGGATCAGGGCCAGCCCCAATCTCAGCACTACAGGATCGTCGAGCAGCCTCCCC
>JBEKKD010000584.1:0-2982 GCA_050010895.1 Armatimonadota bacterium | reverse complement strand
CTACCGGCTCAAGGACAAACTCGAGGCGGGGGAGGTGAAACCACACAGCTAGCTTGGACGGCCGCGGGTGGTACATTTCCACGTCGCGATAATTGGTACATTTTCATATCGCGATTGACAACGGGCCAGTCCGCGCCAGGTTTCGGCCCTCGCAGGGCTTTCCCCACCTCCCGCGGAACACCCAGGCCGCACAACGCATTGGAGACGGCACCCATGCAGACCTCGCGCGAAGTGATCGATAACCTCCTCAGAGGCAAGCCCGCGGAGCGGGTCGGGGTGATGGACGGCCCCTGGTCGGATACGCTGGAGAAGTGGGTGCACCAGGGCTATCCGGCAGATGCCGAGGGACGGCCGGTGTCGCCCGTCGATCACTTCGGCTACGACCTCTGTGGGGTGGGGGGCTGGTTCGACACTATGCCCCTGAAGGGCGTCTCGGAGCTCGTGGAGGAAACGGAGGCGTGGGCCGTCCGCCGCAACGGCGCGGGCGCGGCGCTGAAGTACTGGAAGCACAAGTCCGGCACTCCGGAGCACATCGACTTCCGCATGACCAGCCGCGAGGTTTGGGAGCGAGACTACCGGCCCCATCTGCTAGAGGTGGACCCGGAGCGGGCCGATATCGCCGGGACGAAGGCGGCACTTGCCGCGCGCCGGGAGCAGGGCCTGTGGACCCACTACGGGCACCTCTTCGTCTGGGAGAACATGCGCCAGACGATGGGCGACGTGTGCATGTACGAGAGCCTGTTGCTCGACCCCGCCTGGATCCACGACTACAACCGAGTCTACACCGACTTCTTCAAAGCGCACTATACGCTCATTTTCCAGGAGGCCGGACTTCCCGACGGCGTGTGGGTGTACGAAGACCTGGGCTACCGCAATGGGCTATTCTGTTCGCCGAAGGTGCTGGAGGAGCTGATCTTCCCCTACTTCAGGGAGTTGATCGACTTTTTCCACGAGCGCAACCTGCCGGTGGTGCTGCACTCCTGCGGCAACGTCACCGAGGCCCTTCCCCTGATCGTCGCCGCCGGCTTCGATGCCCTGAACCCGATGGAAGTGAAGGCCGGCTGCGACCTGTTCCGCTTCGCCGAGCAATACGGCGATCGGCTTGCCTTCGTCGGCGGTCTGGATGCGCGGGTGCTCGAGTCCGGCGACCGCGACCTCATCCGCCGCGAGGTGACACGGGTCGTGAAGGGCATGAAAGAGCGCGGCGCCCGCTACGTCTTCGCTTCGGACCACTCCCTCTCTACGAATATTGACTATCCGGACTACCTCTTCGCCCTCGAAGTGTACCGGGAGCACATGCTGTACTGACACTTCGCCTGGCCTGGCGAACAGGAACTGCTCGCTCGTCAGGGGAAACAGCGATCTGTGTCCAAGCAGGTTGGCTGCGCTCCTGCCCCGCTGTGAGCTACCGCGTCAATGGTGCCCGCGACGTCGCCCATGGTCTCGTCTCTGTGGTGCAGACCCGTCCCCCGTACAGAGCGATACCTTTGCCGGCGGCCCGCTGAGCTTCTGCTTGCTGGGCGAATTGGCGCTAGCGCGCGAACTCTTTGACCGCCGCCGGTGTCACTTCGTCGGCCTTGATCTTGCGGATGATCTCGGCAATGCCCCGCACCCAGGCGCCGATCAGCTCCTCGCCCAGTTCCTTGCTGGCGAGCCGGGGGTTCCCGATGACGCCGTAGCGGAACTGCTCGATCCAGCCGATTCCGGTCTGTGCCGCGCCGACCTGCGGCCCTTCCCGAGGCGTGATGTCCTCACCTTCCAGATTCGCCAGCTTCACCAGGTCCGGCCGGATCGGCAGCAGGGAGCTCGTCTCGACATGGCACGCATGGCCGATGGGGGCGCGCTGCCGCTCTCGAGAGAGCAGTTCGGGGTCGAGACCGGCCCACGGGCCGATGCTGTACAGCGCGTACGGCTTGCCGCGCTGGTTGGTCTGGTCGGGCTGCACCAGGCGAGAGCCGGATGGGGTCACGGCCGTCCGCATGCTCAGGGCCGGGGCTTACTCCCCCTGAGCAACGCGGTACAGGCTTTCGGGGCGGTCTCAGTACGCGCTCGTCCAGCTACCCGAGTCTGGCTCAGGCGGAGGAAGATCGCGCGGGGCGCTGACGTTGACCCCGGAGACAAGCTCCGTGGCGATCCGATCCTGGTCCGGGGAGCGCCCGACCAGATCCTTCTCTGCGAGTTCTTCCTCGAGCTCCGTGAGACGGCAGCAGCAACACAGGAACCGCCCGTCGTCCCCCTCGGCGAGCTCGTCATCTGGGACTAACTTCCCGCACTCCCAGCACTCGATTCCGGCGCCCATGGCCTTTCCTCAAGCTGCTGGCAACAGGGGTGGGAAAAGGCTGCAGTAGTGCTGTGGCGTAAGCTAGTCTGCATTATACCACGGGAAGTAGCGCATGCGGATATCCCGTCGGAAGTTTCTCAGGTATTGTGGGGCGTCAGCGGCCGCGCTCGGGCTGAGTACGGCAGGCTTGGGCCGCGTGGAGGAAGCGATGGCTGGGATTGCGGTAACTACCACGGAGATGAACACCATGCACATGCAGAAGCGTATTCTGCGCACTCACGAATCGGCCTATGCGCGTCTGCGTGCACGCAAGAGCCAGTACAGCTGTCATGTAGAGAACCCCCAGCAATGGCGACAGTGGCGGCGACGATTCCGGCGGGCGATCGTGCGCGAACTGGGCCCTGGCCCCGGCGCAGTGCCATTGCGCCCCGAGGTACTGGAGCGCTCAGACCAAGGAGACCATGTGCGGGAGAAGGTGGTCTTCGACTCCGAGCCGTTCATGTCGGTGCCGGCCTGGGTGCTCACTCCCAAGGGGCTTGCGCCGGGCGAGCGACGGCCGGGGGTACTGTGCGCGCATGGGCATGGCCTGGGAAAAGACCCACTGGTATGCCTGGGACCAGATGGCCAGCCGGCAGAGGACTATCAGCATGCCATCGCCGTGCAACTGGTCCGCCAAGGCTATGTGGCGATTGCCCCGGATT
>JBEKKD010000583.1:0-2986 GCA_050010895.1 Armatimonadota bacterium | reverse complement strand
TGTGGGGAGAAGGGGAGGTAGGCAAGGAACGGGTGATGCTGGTGCGGCCGATCACCTTCATGAACGCAAGTGGTGTGAGCGTCGCGGGGGTGGTGAAGCACTACGAGTGCGCGCTCTCCGATCTGCTGGTGGTGTGTGACGACGTGAATCTCGACCTCGGAAAGATCAGGCTGCGGCGATCGGGGAGCGCCGGCGGCCACAATGGGATGACTTCAGTCATCAAGCAGCTTCACACCGAGGAGTTCCCGCGGCTGCGCATCGGCGTGAACCGCCCGCCCGAGGGGGTGGACATGATGAGCTACGTCCTCGGCGCGTTTCGGCGCGGGGAATGGCCGGTGGTGAACGAGGTGGTTGCAAAGTCGGTGCAGGCGGTCGAGACCTGGCTGTATTACGGGATCGATGAGACGATGAACCGGTTCAACGGGTGAGGCCCGCGGTCGTGCCGCGCGGAGCTGATGTGATCTGAGGAGCTCGGAGAATGAACCTCGAAACGAACGTCAAGCAGGCCGTGCCGTTTTTCGGTGTCTCGAACATTGAGGAATCCGTCCGCTATTACGCCGATGGCCTCGGCTTCGAGATGACCAAGAAATGGGAACCCGAGGGCAGACTCCGCTGGTGCTGGCTTCAGGCCGGGGGCGCGGCCCTCATGCTGCAGGAGTTCTGGAAGGAGGGGCACCACGCAGGGAGGCCGGAGGGGAAGCTGGGCCAGGGCGTATCGGTCTGCTTCATCTGCGAAGACGCACTGGCGATCTACCGCGACGTCACCGCACGCGGGATTCATGCGTCGAAGCCCTTCGTGGGAAACGCGATGTGGGTCACCTCCCTGTTGGACCCGGACGGCTACAGGATCGACTTCGAGAGTTACACGGACGTGCCGGAGGGAACGGAGTACTCCGAGTCGGAAGGGTGACCCGCTGCCGGCGGCGGCCGTTCGTTTGACAACGTTTTCCCGCTTCGGGCATAATCGGGAGCGTCGACGCAGTTGCATACCCTCAGGGAGGACCCATCTTTGGAAGAGAAGCAGCTTCTGATGATTCCGGGGCCGACGCCGGTTCCACAGTCGGTATTGCTGGCCGGTGCGAGGCCGATGATCAACCACCGCGGGCCGGAGTTCAAGGTCGCCATCGAGGAATGCACGGCGGGCCTGAAGCGCGTGTTCAGGACCAAGCACGAGGTGTTCATCCTGACGTGCGCGGGCACGGGCGGGCTGGAAGCCGCGGTGGTCAACATGCTCTCTCCCGGGGACAAGGTGCTGTCGGTCAGCATCGGCGTGTTCGGCGACCGGTTCGCGGCCATCGCTTCGACATATGGGGTGAACGTCGAGAAGCTGGCATTCGACATGGGCGCCGCGGCCGATCCGAAGCTGATCGAGGAGCGGCTCAAGGCCGACGCGGGCAAAGAGATCCGGGCGGTCTTCGTCACCCACAACGAAACCTCGACCGGCGTCACCAATGACCTGAGAGCGATCAGCGCGGTAGTGCGCGAGCACGGCGCGCTGCTGCTGGTGGACGCCATCAGCTCGATGCTGGCGATGGATTGCGATATGGACGGGTGGCGGCTGGATGTGGTGGTGGCCGGATCGCAGAAGGCATTCATGATCCCGCCGGGCCTGTCGTTCGTCGCCATCAACGACCGGGCAGCAGAGGCGATGAAGACGGCGAAGATCCCGCGTTTCTATTTCGATCTGGGGAAGGCGCGGGACTACCTCAAAACGGGCGAGACGCCGTGGACGCCCGCGGTTCCTCTGGTGCTGCAGTTGCGGGAGGCGCTGCGGCTGCTGGAGAAGGAAGGGCTCGAGAACTGTGTCAAGCGGCACGCCCGGCTGGCGAGAGCGACCCGCGAAGGCGTGAAGGCGCTGGGGCTGAAGCTGCTGGCGGACGAGAGAGTGGCGAGCAACGCGGTCACGTCGGTGCGCAGGCCGGATCGCATCGACGTGTCGGCGCTGCGCAAGCTGATGCGGGAAAAGTACCGCGTGGTGCTGGCCGGCGGCCAGGGGAGCTTGAAGAATGACATCTTCCGCATCGGCCATCTCGGCCTGGTGAACGAAGGTGACATCGTGGCGGCGCTGGGGCTGCTCGGGCTGGCGATGAAGGACATGGGCGTGAAGCTCGATCCGGGGGCCGGGGCGGCAGCGGCTCTCAAGGTCTTCGGGGAATAGCCGGTGGCGGCGCGCCCTGACAAGTGGCGGGTGCTGGTCAGCGACACGCTGGCCGATGAGGGCCTCGAGGTCCTGCGGCAGGATCAGCGCGTCGATCTGGTCGTGAAGGTCGGCATGACGCCGGCCGAATTGCAAGGAGAGGTCGCCGAAGCGCACGCGCTGCTGGTGCGGAGCGCAACCAGGGTCACGTCGGACGTGATCGCGGCTGGCGGCAAGCTGATGGTGATCGGCCGCGCCGGCGTCGGCGTGGACAATATCGACGTCGACGCGGCCACTCGCCGCGGCATCGTGGTGTGCAATTCCCCCGAAGGCAATACTGTCGCCGCGGCCGAGCACACGTGGGCGCTGATCCTCGCTCTCGCTCGCACCGTGCCGGCAGCGAATGCGTCTGTGGCGGCGGGCGAGTGGAAGCGCAGCGCGTTCATGGGGGTCGAGCTGCTGAACAAGACGCTGGGAGTGGTCGGCCTGGGAAAGATTGGGAGCGAAGTGGCGACTCGCGCCGCCGGCTTCGGCATGAAAGTCATCGCACACGATCCG
Organism: Armatimonadota bacterium; assembly: GCA_050010895.1. Classification (GTDB taxonomy): domain Bacteria; phylum Armatimonadota; class Hebobacteria; order Hebobacterales; family Hebobacteraceae; genus JBEKKD01. Next base: position 291 of record JBEKKD010000583.1, on the reverse strand, counting down.
TTCATCTCGCCCGAGAGAGCGGCGCGGCTCGGGGCCGAAGTGGTGACTCTCGATGAACTGCTCGGGCGCTCGGACTTCATCACATTCCACGTCTCGCTGACGAAGGACACGCGGCAGTTGCTGAACGCCGAGGCGCTGCGGAAGGTGAAGCGAGGCGCGCGCATCATCAACTGCTCGCGAGGCAGCGTCGTTGACGAGGCAGCGCTGGCCGAGGCGCTGCGAGACGGGCGCGTGGCGGGCGCCGGGCTCGACGTGTTCGAGACAGAGCCACCGGCGGGCAGCCCGCTGATC
>JBEKKD010000582.1:0-3802 GCA_050010895.1 Armatimonadota bacterium | reverse complement strand
AGCCCGCTGCGCTGGTCTGGCAGAGCCTCCCGCGCGACGAAACCCCGTCCCATAACTCCCGGCCGAGGGGGTAGCCGGAGTCGAGGTGCTCTCAGGCCGGCTTCACGGGGGGTTGATAGAGGCAACTGTCACCGGCACTCGCGTGGTTATTTCGTCCGGCACAAGGCAGCTCGTTCCGTCACATGCCTGGAATCTCAGATCTACCCGCAGCTCGATCCGTCCTCTCTTCGCAGCCTTTGCGAGGGAGATTGGTACAGCGAGTTCCAGCGTGCCCTCGTAGACCGATAGTATTTCCCCAGCCACTTCGAGGTCACGTCCGGCAGGATAGCTGATCGTCGCGACCGTCAGAGGTGCGGTGCCGGCGACAGTCACACTCGTTGGGATGAGGTAGTCCTGGTAGGGAGTATGCGAGTTGATATGCCAGTCCTTCTCTATGGAGAGACGCATGGAGAGGGTGAGCTTCCCTCCTGGGGCAACGGTCGCGGCCGAGGGGGTGACTGAGAACGTAACCGGATTCCTGGTAGCCGTCGCCGTCTCAGGCTTCGCCGACGCCTTGGCCGAGATAGCAGCTTCCGAAATGGGCACTGGCGCTTCCGCACGCGCCAGATGCCTTGCGGTTGCGAGCGCGAGCGTCTCCGTGCCGTAGGGCGCGCGCTCCATCCATGACGCCATCGCGCGTAGTGTCTCGCCGGCATAATGACTGTCGCGCTCATCTCCTGTGCGATCGGCCAGCTCCAGCAACACGATCACCGCCAGACCGTTGCTAGATGGGAGTGGGTGATTCAAGGCATCCTTCGGACGCACGAAGAGTGGCTCGGCACCATTGGCGGTGTAGAAGAACCCTCCCTGGTCGCCATCCCAGAACTCCCGGATGGCAGCCTCCATCAACTGGCGCGCCTCTCCCAACCACGCTGACTCATGGGTAGCTGCGTGAAGCTCCAGCAGGCCGTACGCAAGATACACGTAATCATCAAGGCACGCGGCGAATCGCGCCTCGCCATCTCGCCAGCGACGAAATAGCCGGCCATCGCGTACCAGTGAGGTGAGCACGAAGCCGGCCGCACGCGCTGCCGCCGTCGATAGCTGCGGCTCGTCGAGCACGCGCCCGGCGTAGGCCAGACTCGCAATCATCAGCCCATTCCAGGAGGCCAGGATCTTATCGTCAAGGCTCGGCCGAGGACGGCGATCTCGGACCGCGAGGAGCTTCCTACGCGCATCGGCCATGCGACCCTCGAGGTCCGCCGAATCGATGCTACGCCTTGCCGCGAGATCAGTCACGCGCTGTCGTAGGAAGACCACGTTTTCGCCGCTGGCGCGGCCCAACGCTTCCTCCCGGTAGTTCCCATCGCGCTCCACTCCATAGACCCAACAGAAGAGCTCTGCTTCATCGGCGCCCAGCACCTGCTCAATCTCTTCTCGCCGCCACAGGTAGTACCGTCCCTCCACGCCTTCACTGTCCGCATCAAGTGCAGAGTGGAATCCGCCCTCCGGACTCGTCATTTCTCGGGTTACCCAGTGGTAGACGTCCATGGCGACTTCGCGATAGACAGGATCACCTGTCACCACGTAGGCCTCGACGTAGCTCCGCGAAAGCAGCGCGTTATCGTATAGCATCTTCTCGAAGTGGGGCAGGAACCATCGCGGATCGGTTGAGTAGCGATGGAAGCCACCTCCTATGTGGTCGTGGATGCCCCCCCTGGCCATGCCCTCCAGTGTGACGGTAACCAACCGCAGCAGTTCGTGGTCACCGGTGCGTCCATGCTCCCATAGCAGCAGCGTTAGACCGTTGTAAGGGGGGAACTTGGGAGCGCCCCCAAATCCGCCGTGGACCTCGTCGAAGCTGCGACGTAGCGCCGTCACCGCTCTCGTCACTACTTCCTGGTCCAGATCCTGTCGGGCCTCGCGGGAGAGTGTGGCCGCCTGGTGTCGCACAGCCTCGACGGTTTCGCCCGCAGCCTTCTCCAGCTGTGGCCGTTGCCGCCGATGCATTGTGCTGATGCGCTCCAGCAGCGGTGCGAACTGCTGGGGAGGGAAGTAGGTGCCGCCGTAGAACGGTCGGCCATCGGACAACAGGAAGACCGACATCGGCCAGCCCCCCCGACCCGTGATCGCTTGCACCGCCTCCATATAAACCTGGTCAACTTCCGGCCGCTCCTCCCGATCCACTTTGATGGCGATGAAGTGATCGTTCAGCAGCCGCGCAGTAGCTTCGTCCTCGAAGCTCTCGCGCTCCATCACATGACACCAATGGCATGTCGAGTAACCAATGGAGAGGAAGACGGGTCTGTTCTCGCGGCGGGCAACAGCGAAGGCTTCCTCCCCCCACGGATACCAGTCCACCGGATTGTGAGCATGTTGCTGGAGGTAGGGGCTTTTCTCGTCGATGAGTCGGTTAGTGTGCGTCACGGGAGCTCCCCCGGTCGCGGCTCCCTGTCGATGGCAACCGCGCGACACGAGTATTCCCGCCGCGCCCGAGTGTCCCTGTCATGGACATTGTGCCGTAACTCTCAAGGCTGAACGATTTTGCAACTCCAAAGGTGAACACTATTGAAGAGATCACCGGAGGAGAGGTTGGAATGGCGTTTCTGAAGCAAGAGGCGAGGGTTATCGAGCGGTTTCGGATCATCGAGGTGGCGGAGTCGGAGTCGGTGAGCCGACATTCGATGATTCGCGACGGGACTCCTGACACTAACTCCCAGCCGAGGGGCTAGCCGGGGTCGGGGGTGGTCTCAGGCCCGCTCCACGGTCGATTGACAGCCACGCATGAAGCTGGGTTGTGCGGCTCGCGTCGCAGGTGTCGGGGTTGGCGGGCGGAAGCTGTCGAGACAGGAGCGATTGTTCTTGACAGGAGACACGCTCCTTGCCCTACAGGAGACGCGCCATGCTCACGCATCGATTGGCCGTGCCATTCGCGATGGTCGCCGCAGAGGAGACGCGCCATGCTCACGCATCGATTGGCCGTGCCATTCGCGATGGTCGCCGCAGGGGTCTGCCTGGCAGTGGTGATCGCGCTGGGCGGCACCGTGCGACCGACGACCGAGGTCGGGAAGCCCGCATCACTATCGGCAGGCGAGCTTAGGAAGAAGGCGGTGGACTTTGCGGGCGGATCAGAGGCCCTCTCAAAGGTCCACACATTCTCCTATGACTTCGTGTCTGGGACCGACCCCAAGGCAATGATGGTGCACCATCATGCCTACGACGCGGACAAGCAGCTCTACCGATACGCTTGCACGCTCGACACCTTCGCCAAGACGAATTTCTGGAAGGGCGACCACTGGACCACCGACCCGAACGTCCCGAAAGGGAAGGAGCTGGTGGCGATCTACCATTACCCGCGCCTCGAGGGGACAGTGTACATTGACGGGAAGCCGTTGTCGGGGGACGAGAACATGCGGCTGCTCCGGCGCGTCAACGACAGCGTCGAAAACGATCGCTATTTCGCATTCCTGCCGCTGATTGTGAACAACCCCTCGATCCACGCTGACCTGGCGCCGCCAGTGAAGGACGAGAAGTACGGGGAGCTCCATGGATTCACGGCTTGGTCTGGAAGGGACAAGGCAACCAACCGGACGCTCTGGACCCTCTATCTAACGCCGAAAGGCGAATTCGTGCGGACGGACATCGTGGTCCTGAACGGCAAGGGGCCGGTCGTGGTGTACTGGGAGAAGTGGGGGCGGTTCGGCCCGGTGAAGATCGCGCAGGAACACATGATCCCGAAGATGCGCCGAGGATTCCGCCACGAGCATATCAAGATCAACGAGCCGGTGGTCATCGAACCGCCGAAGTGAGGTGGGCTGCTCGT
>JBEKKD010000581.1:0-2999 GCA_050010895.1 Armatimonadota bacterium | reverse complement strand
CCACCACCGTGCCGACCTTTACGTCCGATCCCCTCAGCCGCTTCTCTGCAATCTGGCACCAGAACGGAAGCACCATGACGCAGGCGAAGTGGAGTTCTTTCGCTTCCTCACAACACCGAATAACGTCGTCTTCAGTCGCGTCCGGTCGAAGCAGAGAGTGGTCGATCATCTTCGCCAGGGCGATCTTCGAAAACATGCCATCCTCTTCCGCACGTCCCGCCGCCGGCAGTGCTGCTCTCGATGCGCCGGCTACCGTCTCCTCGTAGCTGACTTCAGCTCCGATATGAATCGGGCCACCTCTTGCAGAAGCCCCGCCGAGCCCTGCTCCCTGTCAACAAGAGACACCACGGCGCTTCCCACAACCGCGCCGTCCGCCAAGGCACACACCTCGGCCACATGCTCCGGCCGAGAAACCCCAAATCCAACGGCAATCGGCTTCGCCGTCTGCGCGCGGATTCGGCCCACAAGTCCCGTCAGATCGAGAGGCAGCTCAGTCCGCGCGCCGGTCACGCCCATACGAGAAACACAGTACACGAAACCTGTTGCGAGATCAACAACCTTCTTAACGCGATCGACCGGAGTCGTCGGCGCCAGTAGGAAAATCGTGTCAATCGCGTTCGATCTCGCCGCGGCGACCCATTCGCTCGCCTCTTCGGGAGGCAGATCGGTCACAATCGCTCCGTTGACGCCGGAGGCAGCACTCCGTCGGGCGAACGCCTCATCGCCAAACTGGCGAATAGGATTATAGCATGTCATCACGACCAGCGGGACATCTCGCGCGCTGCGGAATCTCGCGGCAATGTCGAGCACCTGTGATGGCGTGACGTCATTCTGCAGCGCGCGCTGAGAGGCCGCCTGTATCACGGGCCCGTCGGCGAGAGGGTCGGAGAACGGAATCCCCAGCTCGATCACATCCGCGCCCGCGTCGGCGATGGCCAGCAGCAGGTCGGAGCTGACCGGCGCTGTCGGGTGCCCCGCCACCAGGAACACGATCAGCGCGCCTTCGCCGCGCTGCCGCAGCGTCGAGAACCGCGCCTCTATCGCGCTCATGATCGCCGCTCCGCCAGGATGCGCTGCACTTCGGCCACGTCCTTATCACCGCGTCCGGAGAGGTTCACCACGATCACCGTATCACGCGGCAGCTCCCGTGCCAACTCCATCGCGTACGCCACCGCGTGAGAGCTTTCCAGCGCCGGCATGATTCCCTCGTACTTGCAGAGCAATTCGAACGCCTCCAGCGCTTTGTCGTCGGTAATCGCCACATAGCTCGCTCGCTTGCTTGCCTGTAGCTGTGCGTGCTCGGGCCCGACGCCGGGGTAGTCCAGCCCGGCGGCGACCGAATGCGTGGCTCGAATCTGTCCCTCGCGCGTCTGGAGAATCTTACTCATCGCGCCGTGCAGCACACCCTCCGTCCCGGCCGAGAGCGAGGCCGCGTGCTCGCCGGTCGCCAGCCCCTTCCCCGCCGCCTCCACGCCGACCATTTTCACACCCGCGTCGCCCAGGAAAGCGTGGAACAGCCCGATCGCGTTGCTGCCGCCGCCCACGCAGGCAACCAGGTGATCGGGCAGGCGGCCTTCGTGGGCGAGGACCTGCTCCCTCGCCTCCCGGCCGACCACTGACTGGAAATCCCTTACCATCGTCGGGTACGGATGCGGTCCGGCCGCGGTCCCGAACAGGTAGTACGTCGTCTGCGCGGACGCCATCCACACCCGAAACGCCTCGTTGATGGCGTCCTTCAGCGTCCGGCTCCCTGATGTCACCGGCACCACCTCTGCCCCCAGCAGCCGCATACGGTACACGTTGAGCGCCTGCCTGCGGACGTCTTCCTCGCCCATGTAGACCTGGCAGCCGAAACCGAACAGCGCCGCCACGGTCGCCGTCGCCACGCCGTGCTGGCCGGCTCCCGTCTCGGCGAGCAGGTTCTCGCGCCCCATGCGCTTCGCCAGCAGCGCCTGGCCCGTCGCGTTGTTGAGCTTGTGCGAGCCCGTGTGCGCCAGGTCCTCGCGCTTCAAGTATATCTTCGCCCCGCCGCAGTGCTCGCTCAACCGCGCGCAATGATAAAGCGGCGTCGGCCGCCCCACATAGTCACTGAGATATGCCGAAAGCTCCTTCTGGAACTCCGGGTCGCGCTTCGCCGCCTCATAGGCGTCCGCCACCTCGATCAGCGGCGCCATCAGCGTCTCAGGCACGAATATCCCGCCGAAGCGGCCGAAGTGTCCGGGTGCGCGTTGCGTCTCCGTTACGCTCATCTACTGGACCTCTCTGTCGGCCGCACGTACGGCCGCTAGGAACTCCGTCACCTTCTCCGAATCCTTGTGTCCCGGACTCGACTCGACTCCGCTGCTGACGTCGACGCCATACGGCCGCACCGTGCGCACCACTTCGCCCACATTCTCGGGTGTCAGCCCGCCGGCAACGATCACGCGCCACCCATCCCACACCAGCGCCGCCGCCACCGAGGGGTCGAAGCGTTGCCCCGTGCCTCCCGCTTGCCCCCGCACGTACGTGTCCAGCAGAATCGCCCTCGCCTTCCGGTAGCGCTCACACGCATGGCCGGCATCGCTGCCGACGCGGATCGCTTTGATCACCCGCGACGGCGACAGCGCCTCGACGAACTCCGCTGATTCATCGCCGTGCAATTGCGCCAGCGCGCACCCCGTCGCGTCCAGCGTGCGCCTCACCTCATCCACCGCGCTGTTCACGAACACCCCGACGGCTGTGACGAACGGCCCGCAGCCTCGGATGATCTCGCGGGCACGCTCGACGCTCACTCGCCGCGGGCTCTCCGCGAACACAAACCCGATCGCGTCCGCACCGCAGGCCAGACACGTCTCGGCATCGTTCTCATCTGTAATCCCGCAGATCTTGATTCTGGTCACTCTGCCATCCTGTGCGAAGCACTCATGTCATCCTGAGCGAAGCGAAAGATCTCGGCCTCGCTCTCCCACTCCGGTGTTTCGGGACTTCAGTCCCGAAACCGAGCTGTTCTCAATCCGTGC
>JBEKKD010000580.1:0-3005 GCA_050010895.1 Armatimonadota bacterium | reverse complement strand
CCGATGCCTTCCTCCAGGTCCTCCATCGCCGCCAGGTGGTCAACCCAGCGCACGTTGAAGACTCGCAGCGTGATCAGGCGCTCGAGCTCCCGCATCTGCTCGACGCCCGCGAACTGTTCACGTTCATTGTAGGCGGCGATGATGTCGTCCTGGAGCATCTGCACCAGGTCCTCGTGGTGCACGATCTCCAGCATCTCGTCGACCGCCGCGCGGATCGGGTAGACCTCGGCGAGAACCGCCTGGAGGGCTTCCAGGTTCCACTCCTCGCGGTGAATCTCAGGCGAGGCGAACTCCTTGACGCGGTCGGCGACGAACTCTTGCAGGTGCGCGATGATGCTCTCGCGCAGATCCTGGCCCATCAGCACCCGGCGGCGCTGTTCGTAGATGAGCGCCCGCTGGTGGTTCATCACGTCATCGTACTGGAGCCGATGTTTGCGGATGTCGAAGTTGTGCGCTTCGACCTTCTTCTGAGCGTTCTCGATCATCTTGCTCGTGAGCTTGTGCTCGATGGGCTCGTTCTCGGGCCATTTGCCGAGGAAGAAATCGAGCCGCTCGGGACCGAAGAGTCGCATCAGCTCGTCTTCGAACGAGACGTAGAAACGGGACGAACCAGGATCGCCCTGCCGGCCGGATCGACCACGGAGCTGGTTGTCGATGCGCCGGCTCTCGTGCCGCTCGGTGCCGAGGATGTGCAGCCCGCCGAGCCCGATGACCTTCTCTTTGTCCCGAGCGCAGATATCTCGCGCTTCCGTCAGCGCGGCCTGACGCTGCTCCTCCGTCGCCTGGTCCGGATCGATCCCGTCGCGCCGGAGCAGCTCACCCGCCATCTCATTCGGATTGCCGCCCAGCAGGATGTCCACGCCTCGACCTGCCATGTTGGTGGCGATGGTGAGAGCGCCGGAGCGCCCCGCCTGGGCAATGATGTGCGCCTCCATCTCGTGGTACTTCGCGTTCAACACGCGGTGCGGTATTCCGCGGTCGAGCACCTCCGCCAGGCGAGCGTGCTCCCTCTCGTCCAATCCGATGAGACTCGCCAGGCGGCGGGCGCTTTCGGGCTTGGTGACATCGGGGTCCCTGCCGCATACACGCAGGAGAGCCGCAGAGCGTCCGAGCGGCACTTCCTCGAGCGGCTGATAGCAGAGGATCTCGCCCATCCGGCGGATCTCGTTCTTCCCGGCATCGCCGTTCTTCCCGTCGAGCTTCGCGATCAGCCCCTGAATCTCCTCGGCGAACCGGCTGACGCGCGCCAGGCGCTGCTCGATGCGCCGTAGCTCCTCAGGCTGGGCGATCCGGGCGCCGCTGTGGTCGAACTTGGCCACCGCGGCGTCGAGATGCTTGAGCTCGCGCTCGACATCGGATAGCCGTCCCTGGAGCGCGCGGCGCAGCTCCCGCTTCTGGTCATCCGTAAGCCTCTCGGTCTGCAGGAGCGCGTCTTCGAGCAGGAGCAACTGCGCGAGCAACTGCAGGCGCTCGGGCTTGAGGCGCTCGCTGAGGCGTTCCGAAACCGCAATGGACCGGGTGCCGACCAGAGTCGGGCGCCCCAGGCTCTGCATCTGCAGGATCTCGGCCGTGATGCCGTGCAGCTTCCCCTCTTCGGTCTTGTAGATCACGTCGGAGTTGTCGGCGCGGATCATCGGGCGGTGCGTCGGCACCACCACCACCGGCGCGTCGTAGACCTTGATGAACTCCGGCTCTTCCGTCTTCGCCGTGCCGGTCATGCCGGCCAGCTTCTTGTAGAGGCGGAAGAAGTTCTGGTGGGTGATGGTGGCGGTGGTGACGTTCTCCCGCTCGATCACCACCTTCTCTTTCGCTTCGATCGCCTGGTGGAGACCTTCGCTGTACCGCCGACCGAACATGAGGCGGCCGGTGAACTCGTCAACGATGATGACCTTGCCGTCCCGAACCACGTAGTCCTTATCGCGCTCGTAGCAGGCGTGCGCTCGCAGCGCGGCGTTGACGTGCTGGAACAGCTCGATGTTCTCGGGATCGGTGATGTTGGAGACGCCTAGGAGCTGTTCGCACTTCCGGACGCCGTCCTCGGTCAGGTTCGCGACCTTGCTCTTCTCGTCGACGATGTAGTCGGTATCTCTGGTCAGCCGGGGGATGATGCGATCGACCTTACGGTACAGCTCGGTGGGCTTGGTGCCGGCGCCGGCCAGGATCAGCGGCGTGCGGGCCTCGTCTATCAGCAGGCTGTCGGCCTCGTCCACGATGGCGTAGTTCAGCTCTCGCTGCACCAGCCACTCGGCGTAGTCGACCGTGTTGTCCCTCAGATAGTCGAAGCCGACCTCGTGGTTCGTGGCATAGGTGACGTCGCATTGATAGGCCGCGTAGCGCAGATCGCCATCCATGTCATGCTGGATGACGCCAACGGTCATCCCCAGCAGCTCGAAGATGGGAGCCATCCAGGCGCTGTCACGCTTGGCCAGGTAGTCGTTGTGGGTGAGCAGGTGGGCGCCCTTGCCCTCAAGAGCGTTCAGATACAGCGCCGGGACCGCCACCTGGGTCTTGCCTTCACCCGTCTTCATCTCGGCGATGCGGCCCCAGTGGAGCATGGTCGAGCCCATGAGCTGGACGTCGAAATGGGCCATGAAGCGCTCTCGGTCGTAGCGGCGGCCGTCGCGCTTGAGGTCCGCCTCGAACTCGTCCGCCTGGTCGAGCGGCAGTATGGAATCGTCGGGAAGGGATCTGTCGGGCTGGTAGACGCGGAAGCGGATCTGCCGCTTGCCGAGCACCCGCCACGTCGCCTCCCGCACGAGCGCATAGGCCTCGGCGAGGACGTCGTCCAGCGCCTGGCCGCGCGCCAGCCGGTCGCGGAACTCGTCGGTCTTCTCCCGCATCTGCTCGTCGGTGAGCTGCTGCATCTGCGGGCCAAACGCATTGATCTCCTGAACCAGCGCGCGCGCCCGGCTCAGGTCGCGTCTCGTGGAGTCGAAAATGGCAGAGAGTACAGACATCTGTCCCTTGAGGAGCAGCGACCACCCACCCCTGTCCACCCTGATTAT
>JBEKKD010000579.1:0-3009 GCA_050010895.1 Armatimonadota bacterium | reverse complement strand
ACGGCCATCCGCCGATGAACCCGCCCGAGGCGGGCAGGCGCGGATGCACGCGGATGCACGCCTTCGGCGGGAACGGCAACGGCGGAGCGAAGAGGCGAAGAGTGGAAGAGGCGAGGAGTCGGAGGAACGGCCAAGTTACGGCCATCCGCCGATGAACCCGCCCGAGGCGGGCAGGCGCGGATGCACGCGGATGCACGCCTTCGGCGGGAACGGCAACGACGGAGCGAAGAGTAGAAGAGCAGAGGAGGCGAGGAGTTGGGGGAACGGCGGCGGCATCGCCTTCCGCGCGTTCGGGCTACGCGGGGTTGGGGGGGACGCCGTTGTACTGCGAACGGCGTCCTCTCCATGCGTTTCAGCTTCGCCGAAGCCGCATGGGGAGTCGCCTCTCTCCGGTCGGCTCCGCAGGTCTTGATCCCTCGCATAACTCGTCCGTCAGTTGACGGACGAGTCGCTCGGGATGACAACGGAGGCGGTTTCAGGACTGAAGTCCCGAAACACCAACACACCAAACGGGTCGCTCGGGATGACAACGGAGGCGGTTTCAGGACTGAAGTCCCGAAACACCAACACGGCTGCTCAAGGCTGCAGCATGCGGACTGCCACCGCGGCGAGCATGGCGGCCCCTATGGGCAGCACGCGGCGGTCGTCGAAGTCGAAGTTGGAATTGTGACCCGCAGCCGTGAAGCCCTTCTTCTCATCGTGTATACCGAGCGAGAACATGGCCGCCGGGATGCCTTCGAGGCCGAAGTACGAGAAATCCTCGCCGCCCAAGACCGGCCGCGGGATCTCGTTGATGCTGTCGTCGCCGAGCATCTCTCTGGCGGTGGCGGCGACCAGGTCCACGATTCGCCGATCGTTGACGAGCGGCGGATAACTCTCCTCGATCTCCACCTTCACAGTCGCTCCCATCGCGCCCACGATCTTCTTCAGGTCGTTCTTGAGGAAACGCACGATGGCCGTACGCGTCTCGGGCTCAATGGTACGGATGGTGCCCTTCAGCACCACCTCATCCGCGACCACGTTCATGCGAGTGCCGCCCCGGATGATCCCGAAGCCCACGACTCTGCGGTCGAGCGGATTGGTGCAGCGGGCGACGAACTGCTGGATGGCGACGAAGGCCTGACAGGCGGCAGAGATCGCGTCCACGCCGAGGTCGGGGCGCGCGACATGGGCGGTCTTCCCGCGGACGGTCAAGGTCACGTCGTCAACCTGCGCGCAGTGCTCGCCATAGCGAATGCCGATCTTGCCGGAGGCGGTCTCCGTGTCAACGTGGAGAGCGGCGATGGCCGACACCTTCGGGTCGTCGAGCACGCGGTCGCGGATCATCCGCGGCGCGCCGCCCGCGCCCTCCTCGCCGGGCTGGAAAACGAGCTTCACATTCCCTGGCAGCGCGGCGCGGATCTCCTGGAGCATCGCCGCCGCCCCGAGCAGGCAGGCAACGTGCCCGTCGTGGCCACAGGCGTGCATGAGGCCGTCCTTGCGCGAGCGGTACGGCACGTCGTTGTGCTCCTGCATATCGAGAGCGTCCATGTCGGCGCGTAGGGCCACCGTCTTCCGTCCGCGGCCGCGGACGAGGCCGACGACACCGGTCTCGCCGATCCCGGTCATCACCTTGGCGACGCCGATCTCGCGCAGGCGCTCGGCCACGAAAGCAGCCGTCTCGTGTTCCTGCATGCTGGGCTCGGGGTTCATGTGAAGATGGCGGCGCCACTTGACTAAATCGCCGGCCATTCGCTGTGCGTCTGACAGGAAGCTGTTCGCGCTGACTTTCCGCATGGGAGTTACCTCGGTTTAGCGAGTTCCACGCAAGGCAGGCGCTTCCTGTGTTGCGCGCTGCAAACGGAGGGGCGTCGGGGCTGAAGCACCGACGCAACGCGAGACATGGTTAGGCGACCATTTCTTCGGCCTGCTGCTCGGAGACGCGCACGCTGATCTTTCCTCCCTCGCCGAGGGCGCGCACGGTCGTGACTATCCGCTGCTGCGCGGCGAGCACGTCGCGCTGTCGAACCGGGCCCATCGCCTCCAGATCCTCCTTGAGGCTGGCGGCAGCGTTCTCGGAGAGGTCTTCGAACGCCACTCGCCTGATCTCCTCCGGCGCTCCCTTGAGCGCGGTGGTCAGGTCGGCCACCATTGACCGCTGCCGCTTGGCCGTGAAGGTACAAACATCGAGCGCCGATGCAAACGCCCGCCATCCGCTCTGCTTGTGGCCTGGGATCGAGCGCCATCGGCCTCAGGCCGGCGGACCCTCCGGCGCTTTCGGCGCCAGATTCGGCGCCTACAAGATATCTAGACATCTCCCCGGCTCGTAGCCCCCGGCGACTTCGCCCTCATACACCAGGAGGGCGTCTTTCAGTAACTTCGCGAGACTCATGTCGTGGCGTTCAGCCATCTGGCGCCTGCGTTCGGCAATCGGCCCGTGAATTGCTACCGTCAACGCGTCAGGCTGCGTCCCAGGCCGGGTGCGTTGCGCGGAGGGGCCTCGCCCCTGACCCGTGGCCCTGGGCCCGGGCGGGGCCTCGGCATCGCGCTGGCCGCGCCGCTCTCGGCGCGTCTGAGGCGCCTTCAGTGCTCGCTGCCGGCGACGCTCGGCCTGTTCGGCGAGAGTCTTTGAAGCACGTGCACCGACTGCGTCCTTTCGCTTTGGCATATCTACCTCCCCGAGTCCGATTGGCTGCCGTTTGCAGTCCGGCGTAACGCCTGAAGCCGCCGCCAGAAGTCGTCCCGCAGCTTCTCGGGCTCGACGAAGCGCTTCCGTTCGTTGAGCTTGCCGTACATGTACAGCGTACGGCTCAGCTCGCGGCCGATCCCCCACAGGCGGGCAGCGCGCTTGAGGGCGTCGGAGGCGGCCGACTTGAGCGGCTGCTCGTCTTTCACCTGTCCGTCGACAATGCTGTTGGGATAGCCGAGTAGGGAGGCGGCGTTGCCGCCGCCTCCCCCTCTAAGAACCGTGCGTACCCGTTTCCGAGTACACGGCTCAAGCCTTTCAAACGCCCCTCTGCGGGACGCGGT
>JBEKKD010000578.1:0-3010 GCA_050010895.1 Armatimonadota bacterium | reverse complement strand
GGCCCTGTGTTCGAGGGAATGTCGGCTCGCAGGATCCCCCTCATCCTCGGCCCTGATTGGCGCACCGTCACCGAGATCCTCGCTGACTTCCCGCAGCTCACCGTCATCGCCACGAATCACAGTGGGTGGGGCGACGACCGTTTCTTCCGGCCGCTACTGGATCGCTACGAGCGGTTCCACATCGACACCGCCAGCTACGATCTCGACGGAGGAGTCGCTGGCCTGGTGAAGCGGCACGGCCCGCACCGCCTTATCTACGGCAGCAATTACCCCGTCATGCAGATGGGCGGTTCGATCCTCACCGTTGCCCAGGCCGACATCGCCGATGACGCCAAAGCCGCAATCGCGGGTGGCAATCTCCGCCGCCTGCTCTCGGAGGTGAAGCTGTGAAAAACGATTCCGCTATCGCGCGCGAATTCCTGACCCGCGGTCGTTCCGAGACCTGCCCGATCATCGACATGCACGGCCACTATGGCACCTTCTCGGGCATCTACTTCCCGAACCCCTTCGCCGATCGCATGCTCACGAGCATGGACCGCGCTGGTGTAAGCGCTATCGTGTGCAGCTCGCACGCCGGCCTCTGCGAGCAGGAGCGGGGCAATCGCGAGATGGCCGAGGTTGTGAAGAAGCACCCCGGCCGCATCTACGGCTACCGCGTGATCAACCCGAACTACCCGGAGGCCGCGCGCCGCGAAGTCGAGCGGTATCCCCAGGACTCGGGCTTTGTCGGCTTCAAGTTCCATCCCAGCGGCCACACCTATCCGATCACCGGCGAGCACTATGTCCCGGCGTTGGAGTACGCGAATGAGCACCGCCTCCTCGTGCTCAGCCACACCTGGGGGAACAGCCAGTACGACGGTCCGAAGCTCGTCGCCGAGGTGGCGGCGAAGTACCCCAACGCCACCATCATCATGGGTCATTCGGGCTACGGAGAGTGGGATGTCACTTTTGAGGTGGCGAGAGAGCACGGCAACGTCTACCTCGATCTCTGCGCCGCCTATCGCCTGAATGGCATCGTCACGCGTATGGTCGATGAGGTGGGCTCACACCGCATCGTCTTCGGCACGGACCAGCCCTGGTTCGGCCCGCACTTCTGCGCCGGCTCCGTCTGCTTCTCGCGGATCACCGACGAAGACCGGCACAACATCTTCCATCGGAACGCGGAGAAGCTGATGGCGCCGTTCAGAGTCTCATCGTAACGGCATGGCCACGACGATGGCGGGCAGTATCCTGTCCGCCATCTCGGGGATTACGCGATCCAACCTGTCACTCGCCCCTCATCCTCACGCCTCGAACTGCTTCAGCTCCTCCCACGTCCACGTGGCGCTGGAGAAGCCGGCGTCAGCGAACTCCTTCAGCTTCTTCACGTTGACGTTGACGCCTAGTCCGGGGCCGTCGGGGACCCGCAAGCAACCGTTTTCGTCGAGCTTGAAGCGCGGTTCGATGATGTCCTCGACCATCGGGTTGCCGACGTTGAACTCGACGAAAGACCGGGTGTGAAGCGTGGAAACGAAGTGAATATCCGTGGCAACGCCGAGAGCGGTGTTCCAGCCATGGGGCACGAGCTCAATGCCATACTCCTCCGCCATCCAGGCAATGCGGCGTAACTCGGAGAGGCCGCCGCACTTGGTCGCGTCGGGCTGAACGATATCCATGGCGCGCCGTCTGAAGTAGGGCACGAACGACTGTCGCCGCGTCAGCACTTCGCCGTGCGCAATCTTCACTGGCGAGAGCTCAGTCAACCGCTCATAGCCGTCGACGTCATCGGGCGTCAGGGGCTCCTCGTACCAGTAGACGTTGTAGTTTGCAAGCATCTTCGCGCGCTCGAGAGCGTCCTTGAGGCGGCTCGCCCAGTAGGGATTGCTCCCGCCCGCGTCAATCAGTAGCGTGGTCTCGTCTCCCGCCGCCTTGCGCGCGATCTCGATCAGGTTCTCGTCTTCGGCCAGGCTTTGCTGGCCAAACGGGTCCCACCCGAGCTTCATCGCCCTGAAGTTGCGCTTCTTCATGGCCTCGATGCGCTGAGACAACGTCTCGACGGGGTGGAACAGAATCGACCCATATGCTTGGACGGTATCGCGGAACCTGCCGCCGAGCAGTACGTGGACGGGCTGCCCGAGTGCCCTCCCGGTGAGATCCCAGAGAGCGATGTTGATGGCGCTGATGGCATTGGTCATCGCTCCGCCGCGCCCGTGCCAGAAGGTGAGTTGATGCAGCTTCTCCGTAACGCGCTCGATCTCGAGCGGGTTCTCATTGATCACGAAGCGCTTTAGCCACTGCAGCGCGCCGACCGCCTGCGGTGTCTGAGAGAACACCGAACCCCACCCGCTCACTCCCTCGTCAGTGTGCAGCTCCACGAAAACGTGGTAGTTGCGATCCGGCTGGTGAATCGTCCAGTCCGTTATCTTCACTTCGGCATCTCCTCCCTAATCAGACGCCTCCACAGCCAGCGCATACCCCCCTCCGCCGCCGTAGCAGATGGTCGCCAAACCCCGCCTGTGGCCGTAGCGCTTCATGGCGTAGAGCAGCGTCGTCGTGATCCTGGCGCCGGCCGCGCCCAATGGGTGCCCGAGCGCGATAGCCCCCCCGTGCACGTTCAGCGCCGTCCCGGCGAACGCTTGATCGAACAGGGGAAGCTGAATGCCGAAGGCCTCGTTCGCCTCCACAACGCCGACATCGTCCGGCTGGCCTGCCGCTCGGATCGCTTCCCGCAGCTCATCAGAGGCCGCGACCGGCGCGGCGAGGAAGTCGCATGCCGGGCTGTCGACGCGGGCGAAGCCGATCACGCGCGCTATCGGCTTGGCGCCGATCCGCGCCGCCTCGTCGCCGGTCGTCAGGACAAGCGCCGCCGCGCCGTCCGCTGGCGTGGACGAGTTGTACGCTGAGGCCATATCATCGGGGTTCGCGATCAACTCTTGCTGCAGCACCTCGTCGGGCGCGAGGTCATCGTCCTTCACTGCGCCCGCCGGAGCGATCTCATCGTGAAACCATCCCTGCGCGGTTGCTTCCCGCG
>JBEKKD010000577.1:0-3020 GCA_050010895.1 Armatimonadota bacterium | reverse complement strand
CCGAAATTCGCGACGCAAATTCGCGAATTTCTCCCCACAACATACCCCATCTGCCCTACAAGCCTTGCGCTCCCTACACCGATGCGCGGCCGCGTTTCTGCTCCGCTGCGCGCCCGCCGACGCTACTTGGCTTTGTTCGCGGCATCGGCCTCCATCAACTCGACGGCATGGCGATAGTAGCTGTCGTCGTGCTGCTGCTTCCAGCCGTCGGTCGGCGGCAGGCCGCGGTCGCTGCGGTGGGCGGCCCACATCTCGTTGAGGAATGCGTCATAGGCCTGCCCCTGCCGCTCCCAGTCGTCCGAGAAATCGTGGCCGGTCGCGTCCTTGACAGCTTGAACGAACTGGGCGTCGCTCTCGTACATCCAGCGATCGACATAGTCGAAGAACGCCGGATGATCCCATGCCGTCTCGGCCTTCATCAGGTGCAAGGCGAGCGCCTGCGCGACCCAGGCCATGCTGGTGCAGCAGCGCCGGTAGGCCTCGCTGGTGATCGGCCCCTCTTTCCAGGCGTTGGGCTGGGTGTGCTCGTAAGGACCCCAGCCGTTGTCACGGCTCCGGCCCTCACCGGTAACGACATCGATGCCGGAATGGCCGGCGAAGACCACTTTGGCGCCGGTCCAGCAATCCCCATAGGCGGTCTGCTCATCTTCCCCAAAGCTCACTTTGGGGAAGGACTTGTTGATGTTGGCCAACTGCTGGTCGCCCAGCAGCAGCCCGGCGAACACGATGGGGAGCTTGCGGCCGCTGCCGTGCCCGCCGAAGCCCGTCCAGCCCGGGTGCCCGGCCCGCACCATGCCGCCCAGATCGATGCCCACCTGCACGTAGTTCACCAGCAGCGTTTCCTTCTGTTCCGGCTTCAGATCGGTGCACAGCAGCAGGGCCGAGGTGCCCACCACCCGGCCGTATTCCCGGGCATACTGGGGCATGTTCTCCACCGGCTCCTCAAAACCGAAGAAGCCCGTGCCTACCCAGGGTCGCTGCGTGAAGCGCGCGTAGAGGGCGACGTCGGGAGCGCTCTTGGTGGCCGTCACCCGGGGCAGCAGATCGCGCCTGAGGTTGCGGGACAAGTAGACCTTGCTCGTTCGATCACAGAACGCCGGGCGGAAGGCGTCCGGGGGCTGCGGCGCGGCCATGCAGGTCAGGACGGCGGCGGTGCGGATGGGGCTGCTGTCCCCAACCCCACGCTCGATCTCGTTCGTGAGTTGGGCCTTCAGCACCAGGCCCTTGGGCATACTGATCGTGGAGACCAGCGAGTCGCCTGGCTTCATCGCGACCGGCAGTTTCTGGATGAGCGACGGATCGAACCAGTTGTGCACGCCGCTGTCATAGGCGACCTTCATTGCCGCTGGCGGATTGAGCATGAATCCGTTGCGCACCCGCTGATCTACCGGGTGGTCCTTGTCCCCGACGTCCAGTTGGACATCCGGTATCTCAGTCCCATACAACGGCTTCGGATCGATGGCCACGACAGTCACGGGGTCCACGACATACCAGTCACCGTTGACGAAGTGGCCCACGCGGGCCGGCTTGTCGAAAGTCCATGTGATGCCGTACTGAGAGACGCTTCGCTGTCGGGCAAGATCGGTCAGCTTCGGGGTTGCCGGGGGATGGTCTTTCGTGTACATCACCACCTTCTGCCCTGATGGAACCCACGGGTCGGGGCCCTGCACCGTGGGCGCGGCGACCGGCACGGATCTCACCGGCCCACCTGGCGTCAGGGTGACGTCGTCCACCCAAATAGTCTGTCCGCCGCCGCCGCCCTCATCGCCCCATATGGCGACCGCGTTGAAGCCTTTCAAACCGGCTTTGGTATTGTCGAAGTGGGAGGCATCCACTGCCACGTCGTTGTGGACGATGTGAATCCCCGTAGTGGGATCGAAAGCCAGCGTCCATTTGTGCCAGCCCACAGGAGCGCGGTTCATCCCCAGCCAGAAGCAGTCGAACCAACTGCCACCGGCGTACGCACTGGCGGAGTATCCCTCATCGCCGCCCAGGTAGCTCGCGTACAGCACGCCTACGGTCAGCGCCTTTCCGTCGCTTTCCACCAGGCCCCACCGCGGCCCCACGTGGCTGGCCCTCGGGTTCTGAGGTTTGCTCCCATCGTCATACACCCACAACTCCAGCTTCCCTGACTGATCCCGGTTGCGGAGCTTCAGCTCCGCCTTGCCCCCGGGGGCGATCTTGAGCGCGCCCCCTGTGCCTTCCCGGCCTTTGGCCGGGTCGATGGTCACGTCCCCCGTCACGGTCCAGCCGGATAAGCTCTCACTGGTGTCGAAGGTGAAGCTCCTGACCGCGCCTCGGTCAGATCGTGAGCCTGAGGTCGAGACCTGCGCCCATGCCGCGACCCCACCGAAAACCAGCAACGCGAACGCAATACCAAGTCCAACCTTCATTGCAGGCCTCCGGCTGGCCCTTCGCTGGATGCTGTTAGGGCTCCTGCCCTTGTTCGAGTAGTGACCGGGCGAAGATCACCTCGGCCATGCCTTGACTTCTCTCCAGCTTCGAGCCTGTATGTACGTCCGGTAATCACCATTACTGGACGCAGACCGGAGGCGAGGAGCATGGAGACGAGTCTCGCGATCACGACGCAGGAGCGACCGCAGCACGCGATGGCGCGCAGGGAGGCGGCAGATCCGCTGGCCGAGATCCTCGCGGGCCAACTCTCGGAGCACGCCCGCCGCGCCTATCGACATGACCTGGGGCACCTGCTGGCGTTCCTGGAGGAGGGCCCTGCCCTCGCCTGGGGAGGGCTGACTCTGGCTGAGAAGCACGCGCTGATCGAGCGCGCCTGCGCTGACCCTGACGCGGTGAGTCGGCTGCTCACCCTCACCCGCGCGGAACTGATCACGTTCCGCACCCACCTGAAGGAGGTGGGGCTGTCCACGCTCGCGGTCAACCGAAGACTGGCAGGGGTGGGCACAGTGACCCGCGAACCACCGAACGCTACGACCGGGCGCGGGAGAATCTGGCGGACAACGCCGCTGATTACGTGGCGCGGGTGCTGGGCGAAGTGAGCGAGC
>JBEKKD010000576.1:0-3028 GCA_050010895.1 Armatimonadota bacterium | reverse complement strand
GTCGATACCAGGGGCAGCTCCTCCATCTCAGCCCTGGGCGGCTGACTCACCAGCAGTTGCCATCCCGTTCCGGGGTTGATAGTCACCTCATCGGTGGTCTTGGGGTGCACGACGACCATGTTGACCTCCTCTTTGCCCCCAATCCGGTAGTCGCGGCCATCTATCCTTGTCGACCGCCTGTGGAGCCGACCTGAGGCGGTTCTACGACGAAGTAACCACTGCAGGCGGTATCATGGGGCCTCGACACACGCAGAACGCCTGGGACCCGCAGACAAGCCTACAGGGCTGTCAGAGGTGCCCCATCGCCATTTGACACGGACAGGCCGGCTTCACGGGCGGTCAACAAGGGCAAGAGGTCGCACGAGCAGCCTGGGAGCCAGATGAGTTTCTGGATAGGACGCGCCCTAACAGCACGAAGGCAGTCCTGCCGCTACGGGGCAAGGCTGATCATCTATCACCTGGCCCTTCCTCTTCATCCTCCTCCGGGTGTTCGCCCAACCGCGGGGGGGAAACGCCGACGGCCGCATCGCTTGGGCACACGCCACCAATCTCTACCTCCGCAATTCCGCGCCCTGCATCAGCAGCGTCTCCTGCAGCGCGCGCACGTCGAGTTTTCGCGGCGCGCACTCCCGCTGCGCACACAACGCCGCCGCCGCCCCCGCCGCCTGGCCGATGGCCATGATCGGCGCCATCGCACGGTGCGACTCATACGGCTGCTGTTCGCTGGAGATGCACCTCCCCGCCACCAACAGGTTCTCGACGTGCTTCGGCACGAGGCAGCGGTACGGAATGTCGTACCCCTCGTGCTCCAGGTAG
This sequence comes from Armatimonadota bacterium, assembly GCA_050010895.1. Classification (GTDB taxonomy): domain Bacteria; phylum Armatimonadota; class Hebobacteria; order Hebobacterales; family Hebobacteraceae; genus JBEKKD01. The sequence goes on along the minus strand of JBEKKD010000576.1, from coordinate 2,212 downwards.
CGCCGATAGCCATAGTAGTGAATGATGGGACAGGAGCTGATCGCCACCGCGTCGTCGAAGCGCCGTCCGTCGATTGCATCCTCCGCGGTCAGCGTATACTCGCCCTCGATGAACCGCGTCTGGCGTATCCCCAGCAAGGGCGGAGTATCCACCACGACCGCGTCGGCCAGCTCCGGATTCGCCGCTCGCTTCCTGGCGAAGTCCTCGTACACTCGCAGCCGCGCGTCGACCTCGGCTCGCGACAACTCCTCCGCATCGATGCCGTTGATGGGCCCGATCGCGGGCCCCCACACCACCGCGTTCGTGCCCAGGTCACACGCATACTGGTCTGCGGGCCGCGCGGCGCCGAACTGGATCCGGTACATGAGCCCGTCGTTCAGCCGCGGCGCTTCGTCCTTCACCACCTGCCAGAACGGCGCGCCCGCCCGCGCCGCCACGTCCCCGTCTCCGCTGGCGTCGATGACGCACTTCGCCATCAGCGCCTGCCGCCCCGACTTGTTCTCCACGATCACCCCGCGCACCATGCCGCTTTCGACGACCGCCTGGCAGAAGTAGGTGTGGAAGAACAGATCGACCCTTGCCTCTACACACATCTGCAGCGTCAGGTGCTTGAACCTCTCAGCATCAATGACATAGCTGTATTCGAGCCGCCCCGGCTCGGTCGGGTAGGCCTTCTGCGGGTACGGGCTCTTACCCAGCCCGCCTACCTCCTTCAGGCCGAGCACAATCTGCTCCGCGATCCCACGCACGGTCTGCGTGTTGTCCGGCTCGACCTGGTTGCGGAAGCCGTTGATGCAGGCCATCAGCGACGCGGTCGCGGTGCCGCCCAGATAACCGAACTGCTCGACCATCACCGTCTTCGCTTCCGCCCGCGCGGACGCGATCGCCGCCGCCAGTCCCGCCGGTCCACCGCCAACGACAATGACGTCAGCCTCGCGTACGAGGGGAATATCGCGCGCCGGCTCGCGGTAGGTCTTCACAGTGGGTCCTCCCTTGGTGCCAGGAGCGCGCCGTCCTTGGCCAGCGTCCGTCGCAGTACCGCCGCCTTCACCTCCCGCGGTGCCAGGTTCTGCGCCGCTGCCATCGCCGCCGCCGCGCCCGCTGCCTGGCCGCAGACGAGACAGCATACGGTGTTGCGCGTGCTGTTGTGCGCCACCGTGTCCACTGTCATCATCCGGCCTGCGATCAGCACGTTCTGCAAACCACGCGGGATCAGCGCCCGATAGGGAATCCCGTAGGTGCCCGCATCCTTCACGAAGTAGCGACCGTTGTCGATGAATCCGAAGCAGCCGATCTGGTCTGGGAACGACACACCGTCCGTGCAGTCCTCCTGCGACAACTCGTACTCGCACCGGATCGCCCTCGCCCGACGCTGCCCCACCATCGGTGCCGACCCCGCGGGATAGCTTTCCTCGCACCCCCCGATGTGCTTCCGCAGTATATCGGCCATCCGGAACATCTGCCCCCGTAGCTCTGTCTCCGCCGCGCTCAATGCCTCCGGGTCGAGCCCATCGTTGGGCCCGTAGTTGATGCAGTTGCAGTAGGTCAGCTCCCGCGCTCTAAGGGAAGACCCAAGGAAGTAGCTCGGCGCCCACTCGCCGGTCTGCTCGCGCAGCTTCCGTGTATCGATGCCGAACCGGACCAAGTCCGGCTGGCTCGTACCCGGCTTCACCGCGTGTGCCACTTGGTGAAGGATGCCGCGCGCCTCCAGGTCCCGCTCGAACGCGCCGAGGTCCACGTTGCACAGGCGGAAGGTGAACCCCGCCGCGTATGCCCCCGGATCACCCGGCGCGAAGCCCACGAACTCCGCACCCGCATATGCCGCAAGGTCACCGTCACCTGCGCAGTCCACATATTGCTTCGCGCACAGCAGACTGCGACCCGCCTTGTTCCACACCACCGCGCCTTCCACCGCGCCGTCGCGTGCATGGACTTCGTCCAGCACGGTGTGCAAGAGCAACTGCACCCCGCTCTCCAGGCACATCTGTGCCGCGGCCAGCTTGAACACCTCCGGTTCGACCGTGGTGAGCATGCTCACGAAGTCTCCACCCAGCTCCATCCGGACGTGTCCCGGACTCCCGCCCGTCTGCTGCACACGGTCTACCAGTTCTTGTGCGATCCCCGCGGCCACGCGCCGCCGCGGCGCGCCGGGGTGCGCGTCGAACACGTTGAAGAAGCTGTGCAGGCCCGTCGCCCCGGTGATCCCCATTCC
>JBEKKD010000575.1:0-3032 GCA_050010895.1 Armatimonadota bacterium | reverse complement strand
CCGGTTCCGCACCATGCGCACCCCCTCCACCGCCTTCGTTGCAGCGACCACCGCCTCGCGCGTGGCATCAGAATCCACTTCGCCATCCAGGAACACTACTCCGGACACCGCACTGATGTGGAGGTGCTCGATCCCCTTGGTGGCATCATTCTCGGCAAGCGCCTTCTGTACTGCGTGCACTGTCTTGCGATCTTCCGGCATCGTTACTCCTCCCTCGTGTGCGTCTGTCCGGCATCCTCAGCTCGCCGTTTCAGTTCGGCGAGCGCGTTCAGCGCCTCGATCGGCGTCAGCGAGTTCACATCGATCAGCCTCAGTTCTTCCACGATCGGGTCCGGTGCGCCTGCGAACAGCGCGAGCTGATCGGAGGTCGGCCTCGCGTGCGGGGCCGGCAACGTCGGCCGCATGTCGGTCTCGCCGACGTGATTCCGCTGCTCGAGCGACCACAGGATCTGCTTCGCGCGCTCCAGCACCTCCGGCGGCAGGCCTGCCAGGCGCGCCACCTGGATGCCGTAGCTCCGGTCGGTTCCGCCCGGCACGATCTGTCGCAGGAAGATCACCTGATCGCCCTTCTCCTTCACCGCGATGCGGTAGTTCTTCACCCGCGGCAGCGACTCGGCCAGCTCGTTCAGATGGTGATAGTGGGTGGCGAACAGCGTCTTCGCACCCAGGTGCTTCGCATTGTGGATGTGCTCCGCCACCGACCATGCGATGCTCAGCCCGTCGAACGTGCTCGTCCCGCGGCCGATCTCATCGAGCACGATCAGGCTTCGCCCGGTTGCGTGATGGAGAATGCTCGCCGTTTCCGTCATCTCCACCATGAACGTGCTCTGGCCCGTAGCGAGATCGTCGGAGGCGCCCACCCGCGTGAACACGCGATCCACCACGCCGACCGTGGCCGCGTCCGCCGGCACAAACGATCCCATCTGCGCCATCAGCGAGATCAGCGCCACCTGGCGCAGATACGTGGACTTCCCCGCCATATTCGGCCCGGTGATGATCAGGATTTGGCTCTCCGCGCAATCGAGATGCGTGTCATTTGGGACGAACCGCTCATCCCGCAGCGTCAACTCGACCACGGGATGCCGGCCGCCCCGGATCTCCAATGCGTCCGAGTCCGCGATCGCAGGCCGCACGTAGCGATTCCGCGCCGCCACCTCCGCAAGGCACGCCAGCACATCAGCCGCCGCCACCACCTGCGCCGCCCGCTGCACCCGCGCCGCCTCCGCCGCCACCGTGGCACGTAGGTTCGCCAGCAACCGCTGCTCGATGTCGAGTATCCGCTCTTCCGCGCCCAGGATCTTCTCTTCGTACTCCTTCAGCTCCGGCGTCACGAAGCGCTCCGCGTTCGCCATCGTCTGCCGACGCTGGTAATCCGCCGGAACGAGATGCACGTTCGGGCGCGTCACCTCAATGTAGTACCCGAACACCTGGTTGAAGCCCACCTTCAGCGACTTCGCGCCAGTCCGTTCCCGTTCGCGCTCCTGCAGGCTCGCGATCCATTCCTTGCCGTGCGCCCGCGCCTCGCGCAGCTCATCGAGTTCGGCCGAATACCCCGAGCGTATGCTGCCTCCATCGCGCACATTCGCCGGCGGCGCCTCCTCCAGCGCCCGCCTCAGCGTCTCACACAGATCCGCCACCGGATCGAAATCCGCGACCAGCGCCTGTAGGGCACTGTGGGAGCCCGGTCCTCCGGGAGACAGGGCTGGCCCCAGCGTCTCCGCGAACGCGGGCAGCCTCCCCAGCGAATCCCGCAGCCCCGCCAGATCGCGCCCGCTCGCCGTCGCCGCCGCGGCGCGGGCCACCAACCGCTCCAGATCCCGGATCTCCTTCAACTGATCCCGCAGCTTCCCCCTCAGCACCGCGTCGTCATAGAACGCTTGCACCCCATCCAGCCGCCTCTCGATCGCTGTCCGGTCGAGCAGTGGCGCGGTGATCCACTGCCGCAGCAGCCGCGCCCCCATCGGGGTCAGCGTGTGGTCGAGAACCCACAGCAGCGTGTTCTGCTTCGTGCCGTCCCTCAGCGATGCCAGCAGCTCCAGGTTGCGCCTGCTCGCCGCGTCCACCAGCATGAACTCTTGCCGCGTGTATGTCCGCAGGCCGCGCAACTGCTCCAGCCCGGACTTGTGCGTTCGCCTCAGGTAGGCGATCACGGCCGCGGCCGCCTCGACCGCCGCAGGCAGATCCTCGCAGCCGAACGCGCGCAGCGACCCCACGCCGAAGTGCTTCTTCAGGAACTCGGCCGGCGCCTCGGCGAGGAACGCGTCGGCCTCCCACGTGGTCACGCTGCACCCAGCGCACCTCGCCGCCGCGAGCTGGGCCGCCGGTTCGTCTCCACCTCGCACGAGCACTTCGGATGGCTGCAGCCGTGAGAGTTCCTCACCTGCCTCTGCCGGCGCCTCCGCTCCTGCGAACTCGGTCACCATGAATTCACCCGTGGAGCTATCAGCCGCCGCCAGCCCCCACCTCCCGTCCACGTGGACCACGCTGACGAGGTAGTTGTTCGCGCGCTCCTCCAGCAGGTGCTCCTCGACCACGGTGCCGGGGGTGAGGATGCGGATCACCTCGCGCTTCACTAACTGCTTGGTTCTCCGCGGATCCTCGACCTGCTCGCACACCGCCGCCTTATGACCTGCCGCCAGCAGCCGCGCGATGTAACGGTCGGCCGCGTGATACGGGATGCCGCACATGGGGACGCGGCGGCCCTTGCCCATCTCCCGCGATGTCAGCACCAGCTCGAGCACTTCGGCCGCGACCTTCGCGTCGTCACCGAACATCTCGTAGAAGTCGCCGAGCCGAAACAGCAGGATCACGTCCTCGTGCTCCCGCTTGATCGCGCGGTATTGGGACAGCATGGGGGTAAGCTTGTCCATCGTGCCCTTGGCGCGGGCGCCTGCAATCGAGCGCCCCAGCGCCAGGGGAGGATACTTACTGTTGGGCAGGGGCTTGCCCCTGCCGCCATCGGCCCCCCGCGCTCTCCGCGCCTCTGCGGTGAGTCCTACACCGGCTCCGGCCCCAGACTACTCACTACCAGC
>JBEKKD010000574.1:0-3035 GCA_050010895.1 Armatimonadota bacterium | reverse complement strand
GGCGGGTGGCGGCATCATTTGACGGATGAACGGGGGTGTGGCCGAAACGGCGGGATTCCTCGCTGCGCTCGGAATGACACAACCGCGGGGTGGCGGGGTCGTTTGACGAGTGAGCGAAGAGTCGAGAAGTCGGGGCGTCTGCGCTCTCCCCGCGCCTCCTCGCCCTTCGTTCCGCAGTTGACATCCCCTCACCGCGCTTCTATACTCGCGCAGTAGGCGCGCCGGCCGGGCGTGCCATGTGAGTCCCTCGTTCTGCGCCGGCGGCGTCTGAAGGCCTCAGATTCGGGTGTTCGTTCCATTCGGGGGTGCCTCGCATGGCTGCGGTGCGCTGTCCGATATGTGGGACTGTTAACCCTGACGGCGGCCGCCGCCTGGCTCGCTGCGCCTCGTGTCACGAAGCTCTCAGAAAGTGCCGCTATTGCATCCACTACGATTCGCGACTGCTGGATTGCACGCATGTCTCGCGGGCAACAGACGATCGCATTCTCGACGCCGACGAGGTGCTCAACTGCCCGCAGTTCGGGACGCGGCTTCCCTCCAGCGCGCCGGCGCGCCGCGTCCTGCCAATTATCCGCACGGTTGTTATCGGAGCGGTTGTGGGCCTGGGGCTGATGTTCGGCCTGAGCCGGCTGGTCGCGCCCAAGGCGCCGGGATCGACTCGGCTGCAGACCAGCATCAACGCGCCCACGTCCATGTTCCGCGAGGACCCGCTGGAGATCAAGGTATTCGTGCACAATCAGGCCGGTCAGCCGGCGGAGGATGTGCGCGTCGCGCTCGTCGGACGGGGGATGCGCAACCTTACCTGCCTGGCAGTGGATCCGGCGGAGTGCTTCGAGGAGGCGACGCCTCAGCGCGTGTCGGCCTATCTCGGCGAGATCGCGCCCGGCGACATCGGCACCGTGCTCTTCCGACTCTCGGCCGGCAGCACAGGCAAGCTCCCCATCACCGCCCTCGTCACCGCTGCCACACTGGAAGTGCCGGACCAGACGCAGATGGAAATAGTAGTCGTTCCCTGAACGGCGCCCGCAGGGCGGCAACGGGGACCCTCAGGGCGAACCCGTGACCGGGCTCATCGACCTCCACGTCCACACCACCGCCTCCGACGGCAGCGCTTCGCCCGCCGAGACGGTGCGCGCGGCGGCGGCGCGGGGCGTCACGCTGCTCGCGATCTGCGATCACGATACGACAGTCGGCATCGCCGAAGCGCAGTCGGCGGCGAAGGAAGTGGGCATCACGCTCGTGCCGGGGGTGGAGCTGAGCGGCGACTCGGAATCCAACGACATCCACGTGCTCGGCTACTTCATCGACATCGAGAGCGATGAGCTGCAGGCAGCGCTGCTGGAGCTTCGGGAGAGCAGGAACGCGCGCAACACGCGCATTCTCGCGAAGCTGGCGGAGCTGGGCGCGCCGGTGTCGGAGGAGCGGGTGCGGGAGATCGCCGGATACGGTTCGGTGGGTCGCCCGCACATCGCCGCCGCGCTGGTCGAGGCGGGGCACGTGGCGACCGGCATGGAGGCGTTCTATCGCTACCTGGCGCGGGGCAAGCCGGCGTTCTCACCGCGCAAGCAGCTCGAACCGGGTCATGCCCGCGATGTCATCCACGCCGCGGGCGGCCTGGCGGCGCTCGCCCATCCCATCAAGGTCGGCTCGAGCGCGGCTGTGGAGAGCGCGCTCGACGCGGGGCTGGATGCGATCGAGGTGTACCACTCCGACCATACCGCGCACCAGGTCGAGACGCTGCTCGCCCTCGCCCGCTCCCGCAACCTGCTCGTCGTCGGCGGCACCGACTCGCACGGCCCGCACTCCGACCGCCCCCTCGCCATCGGCAGCGTGACGATCCCGGAATGGGTGGGGGATGAGGTGCTGAGACACGCTCCGGGGTGGTGGAGGGAGGGGAGGTAGGGGGGGAGGGAGCGCCCTATGGCTTCATGCTCCTTCTGGGCTCGAGCCCAAGCATCCCCTTTACCAGATCTCGGTGAAGCGCCTGGGCGTGCTCGTACTTGTCGGCAAGCTCCCGAGCGAACCCTGTTGGCAAGATAGTAGGGCTGTCCAGCATGTGCTTCTGGAAAATGCTCATCGGAAAAAGACTCGGAGTGAGCTCGCGGAGATGAGCGATCTCCTCAGCTGCACAGAAGCGCACCGGCACTGCCGCTCGGGATTGTACACGTTCAAGCTTTCGCCCAAGGGTCCGCGCCGGACTCGGCCCGACCACCAACACGAAGCTGAGGGGGCCGATGGTTGGCACGGAGCGCCGCACCTCGCCAATGTACTCAACTAGCGCCCTTTCGTCGTCCGTCGGAAGCGCGTATGGTCTCTTGCCAGTCTTCGCTTCGAGCAGGAACGGGAAAGCGTTTGACGGGTCGCCCGACAAGCACACGAGGTCCACGCTCCGCTCACCGGTTCGCGTCTGCACCACAAAGAGGCCGAGTGATTGCATGATCAACGCGAGCTGCTGTTCGAATACCGCAGCGACGTGCTTCTGGCCGTACTTGGTGATCTCCGCCGCATCCTGCCTGGCAAGCGCCGGCAGTTCGGCCAAGCGGATTGCAGAGAAAGGACCGACCTTGTGCGCCATTACCAGCTTCTTCTCGCTGCCTACCGACCTGCGCTGCAGTTTTGCTATCGTCCCCATCAGCCGGCTGCACAGCGCTAGTTGCCCTCGGGGGATGTCGAAGCGCGCAGTGGATCCAAGATAGCTGAGTGCAGCATACACGACCAACTCCATCGCTGCGTGAAGAGCGGGATCGAAAGGAAGCCGGCTGACGAAAGCACCGAGCGAGGAGTCCAGGCCAATACTGGAGAGCGCTGCACCGTAGTACGCGAGCAAAGAGCAACCAGTAGTGATGTCGCCGTGCTCCTTACGCGAACTGCGGTCGCGCTCCTGCACAGGTTTCGAAGCATCGGATATCTGGCTGATGAGCTTTTCGGCGTGTGGGGCCGGTCTCGGTTCCGCGCCCCACAGCTGGCACAGTGCCAGATCGTAGTAGGCGCCTACCACGAACAGCGCCCTGTTCCAGAGAGACCAGCCATCCAAT
>JBEKKD010000573.1:0-4822 GCA_050010895.1 Armatimonadota bacterium | reverse complement strand
TGGCCGCTCTCCCACACAGTTGAAAACTTGACCTCAACCCGACGACCTCCGATCACCCTATCCGCCTGAGAGTCATGGCAATTGAGGACATCAAGGCCCTTTGCCGCACACCATCCCGCGACGAGTTGCTCGCCGATCTTACCGCGTCGCCTAGACGGAAGACTGCGTATCCAGGCGAAGGAACTTCCAGCCCAGGGATCGGCCGCCCCTTCTCGTACATAATCTCCCTTTAGTGCAGCGGTGATAGATGCCAACAGCCTAACATCGGGGTCGGTGATGTTCTGTGCCAACCCTCTCCTCCATCTGGTCTATACGTCAAAAAAGTAACACTTGGTCTTTGCGCGTCTGGAAGAGATGTGGGTCAAAGCCGACCCATTCGATATCTGGAATGCCGTCAAAGCGATGGGCCATGACTTGGAGCGCCTCGGGGTTATTGTCTATGAGAATAAAGCGGCGGCCGAGGGAGAGACAAGCAACGCCAGTCGTCCCGCTGCCGGCGAAGAAGTCAAGCACCAAATCGCCTACCTTCGAGGATGCTGTGACGATGCGCTTGACGATGCCGAGCGGCTTTTGCGTCGGGTACCCAGTCTTCTCCGCGCCGTTCGTGGGGACGATGGTGTGCCACCAGGTATCTGTCGGGAGTTTGCCGCGTGCCGCCTTCTCAGGGCCGACGAGTCCGGGTGCCATATACGGGATGCGCTCAATGTCGTCGGCATTAAAGGTATAGTTCTCGGGGTCTTTGACGTAGACCAGTATGTTGTCATGCTTCGGGGGCCACTTCTTGGTGGTACGAGCGCCGTAGTCATACGCCCAGATCACTTCGTTGAGAAAGCAGTCACGTCCAAAAATCCCGTCAACCAGAACCTTGACGTAATGCACCTCTCGATAGTCCAGGTGGAGATAAAGTGTTCCCCTGCGACTCAGCACTCGGTAGGCTTCATCTAAGCGGGGTTTCAGGAATCCGAGATAATCATCGAAGGTATCGGCATACGACTTACTGCCGACGCGGACCGTCTCATAGCGTCGCCCCTGATATCCGATCCGGTCTCCATTCGGCGATCGCTTCGTCTTGATCTGGATTCGCGTCTGTGACTTCCCGGTGTTGAATGGAGGGTCAATGTAGATCAAGTCAACGGATTCGTCGGCGACACACCGACGCAGAATGTCCAGGTTGTCGCCGTAGTAGAGTGTGCCGGGCAAGGCGTCAGTCCTGGGGATCGTTCTCACTGGGGGCATTCTCTTCTTCCGACAGGGAGGCCTCCCGTTCCCGCAGTTGCTTCTGGTGTTCGTCCGCCAGCAGCGTGGTCACCTCCAGGGCGTGCGCCAAGGAGCTTTGCAAAGTCGGTTGCCGGGGCTTCGGCTGCTCCCTCATGGGCGGATCATACCCTCCGCCCTCCCGACCGTCAAGGCCCACCCTGTATAGGTAAGAGTTCACTCTTGGTGAGAGTGAACTCTTACCCGGGCAGGTCACGTTTTGACATGGGAGAATCTTTAATGTACCATAACCTTGCACCCGTAAAGCAGTTGGGGATTAAGATGAAACGCATGCTGTATCGAGTCGTGCCGCTCGTGATCCTGATCGTCGCTATCGGTCTCCGCCTGGGCCAGAAGCGGGCCGACCTGAATGCGCAGGCGCGAGAGCGCTCCGCCCGGTTGAATGCCGCTCCCAACGTCAGCGTCGCTTCGGTGCAAGTACAGGACATTCCGCAGACGTTCGAGTCCATCGGGACGGTGGATGCTCCGCTCGCCCCGAAGATCGGCGCCAAGGTGACCGGGCGCATCACCTAGCCCAGATCAGCCAGCAGGAAGCGGGGCTGGCGACGGCCCAGGCGGATTACAACCAGGTCAACACGAATTACCAGGCTCAGATCGACACGGCCAAGGCGGGGGTCAAGAGCGCGCGGGCCAATCTCACTGATGCTCAGGCGAAACATAAGCGCTATCAGACCCTGTACGCGAAAGGCTTCGTCGCGTCCCAAGACGTGGATGACACGAACGCGGCACTCGGCGTGCAGGAGGCTGCCGTGGAGGCAGCCGAGAAGCAGGTGGAGATCGTGACCAGGACCGGTGACGCGAGCAGACAGGACGCGCTGGCCAAGGTGAAGCAGGCCCAGGCGGCATTGGACTACGCGCGCGCGAACCGGGCCCAGACCCCGGCCTACCGAGAGAACCTGGCCGCGCTGCAGGCGGAAGTGGTGGCCGCGGAGGCGGCACTCAAGAATCTGCGATCCCAACTCCAGGACACCGTGCTCGTCTGCCCCCTGGATGGCTTCGTCACGAGTCGCTACGTCGATCCGGGTACAGTGGTCACGGCCGGCCAGTCTATCCTGGCCGTGCAGTATATGCAGGAGGTATGGGTCACGGTATCGGTGCCGGAGGATGTGAGCGCGAAGCTCCGCACCGGCCTGCCGGCTCGAGTCACCTTCGATGCCCTGCGCGGCCAGAAGTTCGCCGGCAGCGTCACGCAGTTCAATCCCTCGGCCGATCCGACCAGCCGTGACTTCACCGTGCGGGTCACGCTGGCGAACCCGGGCAACGCCATCAAGCCAGGGACCTACGCGCATGTCGCGATCGAGCTGGGCCGCGTTCGGGATGCCATCGTCGTGCCCCGCGAGGCGATCCAACGGGGCCCGGAGGGCAGCTACGCGATCGTGGTGGATGCAGGGAACGTGGCGCATCGCCGGCGGGTGACGCTGGGCGCATCGGGCACCAACGTCATCGCGGTGACGGCGGGGGTCCGGCCGGGCGACAAGGTACTGACGCTCGCCGCGTTTCCGATCAAGGACGGGCAATCAGTCAGCATCGGCGGCGCGCGCAAGGGGAGCGAGAAGGCGGCGCGATGACTCGCCTCGCGACCACGGTCTTCCTTTCCGCCCCTCTTCCCAAAGTTCTTGTATTACAGAGAACCGAGCAAGCGGCCAGAGTGCTCGTGGAGGGCGCCCTGGGGATCGCCCCACTCCCGGCAGCACAAGCACGTCAGTAGCGGATCAGAACGAGTGTGAGCATGAGTATCGCGCAGTTCGCAGTTACCCGTCCCGTCGCCGTCACCATGCGCATCGCCGCCTTCGTCCTCCTCGGCGCGGTCTGCATCACCCGCCTCCCGGTGGACCTTCTCCCCAAGGTCTCCATCCCCACGGTGGCCATCATCACCAACTGGCCGAATGTAGCCCCGGAGCAGATGGAGGCGCAGATCACGCGCCCCATCGAGGAGCAGGTCTCCGCAACCACCAACCTCTACCAGGTGCAGTCCACGACCACGGAAGGCACCTCCACCGTGCGCGTGCAGCTTCAGTGGGGCACCGACATCGGTCAGGCCGCGGTGGAGGTGATGCAGTTGGTGGAGCGGGCGACGCTGCAGTTCCCTACCGGCGACCCCACGCTCGAGCCGCCGCTCGTCGTCCGATTTGACCCGACCCAGCTCCCGATCCTCATCTACGGGGTCTCGGGCGAGAAAGACCCGATCAAGCTCTGGCAGGTGATGAACAATCAGGTCTCGCCCATGGTGGAGGCGGCCAGCGGGGTGGCCTCTGCAGTGGTGACTGGAGGCCGGCAGCGAGCCGTGATCGTCGATGTGGATCCCGACCGGCTGCGTGCCCACAAAATGTCGCTGAACAATGTGATGCAGCGCATCACCGCGGAGAACCTGAACCTCCCCGCCGGCATCGCCAAGCAGAGCGATACCGAGTACACCATCCGCGCCCTGGGCTGGTTCACCAGTCCGGCGGAGATCGGCAAGATCCCGCTCGGATCGTTCGGTGGGCAGTTGGTGTCCCTGGGGGACGTCGCGACGGTGCGGGATTCGACTCCTGAGGTCCGTCTCTATACCCGGCTGAATGGTGAGTCGGCGGTGGGTCTGATCGTCAGCAAGCAGAGCGGTGCCAACACAGTGGGTACCGCCCATGCCGTGTTCGAGAAGATCGCGAGGGTGAAGAAGATCTACCCGGACCTCAAATTCGACATCGCGTACGACCAGTCCAGGTTCATCAGCGACTCCGTGAACGACGTGAAGATGAACGCCATACTCGGCGGCCTGCTGGCCGTGATGATCCTGCTCTTCTTCCTGCGCAACGTCAGTAGCACGCTGGTCGTCGCCACCTCGATCCCCACCTCTATCATCTCCACATTCGGACTGCTGTACGCGTGTGGCTTCACCATCAATACGATGTCGCTGGGGGGGCTCTCGCTGGCCACGGGTCTGATCGTAGACGACGCGGTGGTGGTGCTGGAGAACATCTTCCGGCATATCGAGCGGGACCATAAGAGCGCCGTCGAGGGCGCCATCAGCGGCACCAACGAAATCGTGTCGGCCGTGGTGGCATCCACATGGACGGTCATGGTGGTCTTCCTTCCGCTGCTGCTGATTCAGGGACAGGCGGGGCAGATGTTCACCCAGTTCGCACTGGTGGTGATCTTCTCCCTCGCCGTCTCCCTGCTCGACGCCACCACAGTGGTTCCCATGCTCGCGACCCGGCTCATCCGCGGCGAGGCGCACCGCGAGAGCCTTGAGAGCGGGCGTCAGTCGCGCTTGGGCCGGGCCTTCATCCGGTTCGGCCAATGGTTCAACGCGCTGGACGCCCGCTACCGGGTCGGCCTGCAGTGGGCGATCCACCATCGCGCCGCCGTCGTTCTGGGGGCCCTCGCGATCTGCGGCGCCAGCCTGCTCCTGTTGCCCGAGATCGGCACCGAGCTGATGCCCGCGACGGACAGCGGCGACTTCACGACCAGCATCAAGCTGCCCGTAGGCACCGCGCTGGATCACACGAACGACACCATACGGCGAGCCGAGCAGATCTCCCTGAGCAACCCGAACGTAGAGACCGCG
>JBEKKD010000572.1:0-3038 GCA_050010895.1 Armatimonadota bacterium | reverse complement strand
CTCCTGTCCAAGGAGCGCAGCCCATGGAAGGCAAGCCGGATGGACCTGGAAGTGCAGGAGACCCCCGCCTGTTGTCCGCTGTCTGGCAAGGGGACGCGCTGTTCGTTGCCGCCCGTCTCAACATAGGCCAGGTCGACGTCAACAGCCGGGACGTACAGGGCCGCACGCCGCTTCATGTCGCGGCCATGAGGGGACATGCCAATATCGTGGAGGTGCTGCTCGCAAAGGGCGCCGACCCCACCGTGCGTGACAATGACGGATGGACGCCGCTCCATTGGGCGATGTCCGGCGGCTATACTGACGTCACCCGGCTGCTCAAGAATCGCGCAGCGCGATAACAACCGCGCCATGGGCGACGCCGCCCCGTCGCCCCCGGCCTGTCATTGCGAGCCGGTGAGTCCCGCTAGGGACTCACCGCGCGTGGCAATCTCGTCGTTCTCAGTGGGGCGGGTTGGCAACCCGCCCTCGCCCCGCAGGGGCGAAAGGATCATCTGCGTTCATCACAGCCGCGCCAGCGAAGCGCGCGGCGAGCGTTCATCAGCGTCTAAATGTCTCGCCGTTCCGCCTCCTCGCCTACCGCCTATCCGCCTGCGGAATCACGAACCCGAACCTGGCTTCTGTCACCCACTTCTCGTATCGCGGATCCGAGCGCCAGTTCGCATAGCTATCGACGATGGCCTCGCGGAGCTCATAGCGATCGCTGCGTCCGTTGGCAGACACGGCCACCGTGCCGCCGACCGTGCCGGCCCGATTGAACTGAATCTCGACCGCCTTGCCATCGACCTTCATCTTCACGCCCGCGGCCGTGTCATCGCGGATCAGCTCCATCTCCGGCAGCGGTTCCGTGCCATGGCCCGCTCGCATCACCACCAGGTACTCCGCCTGCTTGCTCTGGTCGGCCGGGCTGATCATCAGCACCTTCTGGCCCTTCCAGACCCACCCCAGGTCCATTGGCGGGGGTGTAGTGATCACCGCATGCTCCGGCAGCAGCGCTCGGCCGGTCAGGTGCTCGGAGCCGCTTTTCACCACGAAAGTATCGCCGCTCGCGGTGATGCTCGGACCTGTCGCCGCCACCCACGCCGACTTCGCGCCTGCGGGCCCGAGCTTCACCCGGTCATAGACCACGATGAAGTCCGGCTTCAGGAAAACCAGTTGCCGGTCGATCTGCGACACGTCGTCCACCGGCCACGCGTTCGATGCGTCACCCGCGACGTAATCGAGCTGCGGCCACGTCTGGTACGCCAGCAGCCTCCCCTCCTTCATGAACAGCGTCTCCGTGTGCCCGTGCAGGTCCAGCCCGCCGCCCCAGCCCTGCTCCGCCGGTTTGTAGCCGAACATCTTCTGGTTGCGGCCGATATAGGTGAATCCGGCGGGTGAGAACCGGTTGATCACCAGATGCTCGCCGTCCCGCGGCTGGGTCAGGTTCGTGGCCCACTGCTGCTGCCAGTCGTCGTTGACCACCACCGAGTTCGCCCACGCCGCCACCATATTGCCGTCATCGTCCAGCAGCGCCGGCGTGCCGATCAGGTAGTTGCCGCCTTTGATGATGGTGAAGTGATTGGGCTTGTGCCGAGTGGTGTGCTCGCGCACGCCCGAGGCGAACGTCACCTCCGTCGCCTTCGCATCCCAGCCCGACCGCATCATCGCCCAGCCTTCCATATCGAAGACCGCTGTCGGCGGGATCTCCTGATTCGTCACCTTCGGCGCCGCCGGATCGTACCAGCCCAGCGCCAGCGCCACCGGCACTGCGACACCGGAGGTGAACCAGTTCACGCCGCCCTGCAGCGGGCCGGTGAACTGCATCTTGTCCAGAGCCATCAGCTTGTCGACCGCGGCCCGCTCATCGCCCGCGATCGGCCCGTTCATCTTGGCGATCCACTCGTCCCACTCATAGTTCCCCTTCTCCAGCGGGTGCCGAGAGAGGGTCGAGAGAATCCAGCGCCACGGCTCGCCGTTCGGGCCGCGCCGGTCCGGCTGCAGCTTCTGGATATCCTGGAACGGATCCGCGTACCGCTGGAACGTCAGGTATCCCGCGAACAGTGGCTTCTCGAACATCCGCGGTTCGCCGAAGATGTTGTGCAGGTACAGGAACGTGAGCATGTACCCCGCGATCGGGCAGTAGCAGCCGGTATACGGATTGGACCACCACACGCCGCCGCGGGAACCGCGGTGCGTCTCGAAGTACTGCTCCGCGTTGCTCTCGAGCGTCATGATCTTGTAGATCAGTGCCCGCTTCTCCGGGGTCAGCGGCTCCTCCAGCGCGGCCAGCGTCCACGGCATCGTGTTGGCATCGCCCGCAGCGGCCGCGAACTGCTTGTAGAGCTTCAGATTCGCCCTCTGCTCGTCCGGCGCCAGGTCGACCAGCGACGTCTCCGCGCCCGGGAAAAACGGCCCGTGGTGGTGATACTGGACGTAGCCATCGGTCTTCTCCGCGTTCCGAAGCGCCTCCACTTTCGCCCGCAGCGTCTCGCTGTCCGGCTTCAGGAAGAGCGTCACAAACTCGGCCGCAAGCATGCGCCACCCGAGTTCATACATGCGCCACGCGCAGGTGTCGTGCACCTGCTCCTTCGGCATCGTCTCGGGCGCGATCGCTTCCAGCTCCGTTGCCGTCATCCCCGGCGGCATGAACTGGTCCGGGAAGCGTCCCGTCTTCTGGCTCATCCGCTCCAGCCAATCGCCGTAGCGCCGGAACAGGGTCGGGTATTGCGCGATGCGCGCCCGGATCGCAGCCGCATCCTCTTTGCGCCAGAACATCCGTGGATGCTCCAGCTTGGGCAGCTTCAGGAACCGCGCCTGCTTCGTCACCTGCCCGTCCGGCGTATCGATGATCACCGCGAGCGTGCAGCGCCCGGTATCCTTGGTCGCCGGCGCAATCGGTGTGTCGAGCGCCTGGCCCGCTGCCAGCTTCAACGCGCCGCCGCCGGCCTGCACCGCCTCACCCATGTAGTTGCGCAGCGTCCACGTCAGCCGCGCATCCATCGGCGTCGCGCCGCGATTCGTCGCGCGTAGCGTGAACCGCGCCGGCTCCTGATCGTAGA
>JBEKKD010000571.1:0-3052 GCA_050010895.1 Armatimonadota bacterium | reverse complement strand
GCGGGAGCAGTCGCCCGATGTTGTCCGCGCGGGATCGCTCACGGTCAATCCCGTCACCTACCAGGTCGCCATCGAGGGCCGACCCGTCGAGCTGACGCTGAAGGAATATCAGCTCCTGCTTTTCCTCACGCGCAACGCCGGCCGCGTCTTCACCCGCGAGGAGCTTCTCACTCATGTCTGGGGCGATTACTACTTCGGCGGCACCCGAACCGTCGATGTCCACATCCGCAGGCTGCGCGAAAAGACCGAGGACGCCGGCGAACTGATCGAGACCGTGCGCGGGGTCGGCTACCGGTTCGCCGTGCCTCGGTCCAACATTTCGTCCCGCTGAAACATACCGGAAACATAGGCCTGGTAGCCTCCAGTCGCGGTCCAATACCCGGACGAAGGAGAGCGACTGTGGCGAATCAGCCGGAGCAGGTCAAATACGTCCTGAACAAGGCGAAGGAACATGACGTCAAGTTCATCCGCCTGTGGTTCACGGACATCCTCGGATTCCTGAAGAGCTTCGCCATCACCGTTGAGGAACTGGAGCTGTCGCTGACAGAGGGTCAGGGGTTTGATGGCTCGTCGATTCAGGGCTTCGCGCGGATCGACGAAAGCGACATGGTCGCTATGCCTGACCCCAATACCTTCGCGGTGCTGCCGTGGCGGCCGCGTGAGGGTGGGGCGGTTGCGCGGATGTTCTGCGATATCCTTCAGCCCGATGGCACGGCCTACGTCGGCGATCCGCGGTACGTGCTGAAAAGAGCGCTTCAGCGCGCGGCCGATCTGGGCTTCATCTACTACGTCGGCCCCGAACTGGAGTACTTCTACTTCCGCGACTCGGGGCTGAAGCCCGAGACGCTCGATCGGGGCGGCTATTTCGATCTGACGCCGCTGGATGTCGCCAGCGATCTGCGCCGCCAGACCGTGCTCACTCTGGAGAGCATGGGGATCGGCGTCGAGTACAGCCATCACGAAGTCGCTCCCAGCCAGCACGAGATCGACCTCCGCTACACGGACGCGCTGACCATGGCAGACAACGCCATGACCTACCGGCTGGTGGTGAAAGAGGTCGCGATGAAGCATAATGTCTACGCGACCTTCATGCCGAAGCCGCTGTTCGGCCAGAACGGCAGCGGCATGCACACTCACCAGTCGCTGTTCCGCGGCGATAAGAACGCGTTCTTCGAGGCCACCGCGGCAGACCACTTGTCGAAAACCGCGCTCCAGTTCATCGCCGGCCTTCTCCGACATGGACGGGAGATCACGCTTGCAACGAACCAGTGGGTGAACAGCTTCAAGCGGCTGGTCCCGGGCTACGAGGCGCCGATCTACCTGTCCTGGGCTCGGCGGAACCGGTCCGATCTGATCCGCGTGCCGGTGTACAAGCCCGGCAAGGAGAAGGCGACTCGTATCGAGTACCGCGCTCCCGACCCGGCATGCAACCCCTACCTCGCCTTCGCGGCGATGCTCACAGCCGGCCTGGAAGGTGTCGAGAAGGGCTACGATTGCCCGCCGCCGGTCGAGGAGAACGTGTACGAGATGAGCGAGGAGCGGCGGCACGAGTTGGGCATCGGCCAGCTTCCAGGCGACCTGTGGGAGGCGATCGAGGTGGCCGAGGAAAGCCCGCTGCTGCGCCGCGCGCTCGGCGATCACGTGTTCGAGAAGTTCATCGAGAACAAGAAAATCGAGTGGGCGGACTATCGATCGCAGGTTACCGAGTACGAGCTGAACCGTTACCTGCCGATCCTGTAGCGATGTCCCAGCACACGCGGCCGGGGTCCTCTCCAGCCGCGTGTGCTTTCGTCACTGGCGCTGCGCCAGAAACTCATCCACCCCCGCCGCGCTCGGCATCGACGGTTGCGCCCCCAGCGTAAGGCACGCCAGCGCGCCGGCCGCGTTCGCGCGTCGTATCGCGGCCGGCATCCCGGCGCCGCTCGCCAGGCTCACGGCGAGGCACCCGGTGAAAGCATCGCCGGCCGCGGTGGTGTCCACCGGGGTGATCGCGAATCCGGGGTAGTGTCCTTCGCCTGCGGGTCCAAGCCAGTACGCGCCGCGCGCTCCCAGCTTGATCACGACATCGCGGGCGCCGCGCTCCCGCAGACGTTGCGCGGCGCTGCGAGCGCTCTCAGCGTCATTGACCGCGATCCCCGTGAGGGCCTCGGACTCGGACTCGTTCGGAGACACTACATCTATCAGTTCGACAAGCCCCATATCCGCCGCGGCAGACGTCGTTGCGCCGGCATCCAGCACCGTCAGCACCTCGTGCTCTCGCGCGGCCGCGGCAACGGCCGTGACGACGGGCAGCGGGGTTTCGAGCTGCATCAGGAGTACGTCGGACTTCTTCAGTGCCTTCCGCGCGGCAGCGATGTCCTCATCGTCCAGCCGCAGGTTCGCGCCGCCAATGACAATGATGCGATTCTGGCCGCCAGGCTCGAGCAGGATCAGCGCCACGCCGGTGGCCGCGCCAGAGTCAGTGCGCACGCGGTCGACGTTTATCCCCTCATCCAGGAGCGCTGCTTTCAGGGCGCGGCCGAAGTCGTCGCTGCCGACGCTGCCGATCATCGTGGTCTGCGCGCCCAGGCGGGCGCACGCAACCGCCTGGTTCGCGCCTTTGCCACCGTGGGCAGTCGTGAACTCGTCACCGTGAACCGTTTCACCGACCCGCGGCACCGCGCAGCAGCGGATGATCAGGTCCATGTTGATGCTGCCCACGACGAGCACGCGCGGAGGCACTGCGAACCCCCTACCGGATGATTGGAATGGGTTTCGGCGGCCTGGGAATGGGACCTGCCGAGGCATAGGGCTATGCGGGCGTCGGCGCCTCGATCTCGCGCGCGGCAAACACGCTGGTGCCGCGAGCGTGCTTCAGCACGTGCGCCAGGGTGGCCACCAGTTCGGGGTCGTAGCGTGAGCCGGCGCCCTGGCGCAGCAGGCACAGGATATGATCGGCGGACAGCTCCGCCGCCGGCCGTGTCCCGGACTCTGTCGCCAGGCTGACGTAGGCGTCCGCCAGGCTCAGCAGCCTCGCTCCCAGCGGGATCTCTTCCTCCCGCCGGCCCACCGG
>JBEKKD010000570.1:0-3054 GCA_050010895.1 Armatimonadota bacterium | reverse complement strand
CGGCGGCCCCCGCCGCTGGGAAGGCAGTCCGGGCAGAATCGCATGAACGACCATAAGGCGTCCGTCAGCCGACGGACGCTGCGCACGAGGGCCTCGGGATGAGCGAGCAGAGGCCGCTGCGCTTTGTTGACCGATTCCAGATCGTCACGACAGCGCTCATCTTGGTGGTGGGCGCGGTGATCCTCTTTCGTTCCATGGCGCTCCACACGCCGATAGACAGCTACGGCCTCGGGGCCGCGTTCCTCTTCTACGGGATCTACCGGCTGCGGTTCATCATCCGGGCTCTGTGGAAGCGCCGAGAAAGGCCGTGAGGCCGGCCGCTTGACAGGCATCCGGGCGGGCCTATACTGAGGCGCCTGATAGAAGGACAGAGAAGTATGACTGAGGCAAGCGCCGCCCCTGGGCGGGGCGTGGCCGAATCGGGCCTCCGGCGGGATGTGACCGTCTGGGGCTCATATATGTGGGGGTACGCCGACGTCGGCGCGGACATCTATGCCGCGCTGGGCCTGGTCATCGCGTCCGCTCAGGGCGGAGCCGTTGCCGCGTTTGCCTTCGCCGGCCTGGTCTACATCATGATCGGCCTGGCGTACACGGAACTGGCGGCCACCTACCCGGTCGCGGGAGGTGGGCAGTACTTCGCGCTGCGTGGGCTGGGAGACTTCTGGGGGTTCGTCGCGGGCTCGGCGTTGCTGCTGGACTACACCATAGATATCGCCCTCTTCGCCGTCGCCTCCTCGGGCTACATCAACTTCTTCTTCCCGGCCGCGAGCAAGATAACCGTGAGCTTCGGTCCCTTCCATGAAGTGGCCATCGTCTGGTGCCTCGAGGCGGTCGTGCTCGTCATCCTGCTGATCTTGCTCAACGTGAAGGGGATGCGCGAGTCGTCCCTTCTCAACGAGGTCCTGGGGGCGATCGACATCGTCTCCGAGTCAACTATCATCATCATTGGCTTCATCTTCGCCTGGCGGCCGGAGCTCCTCTCGTTCCAGTGGCACCAGCAGTTGGCACACTGGAACTGGCGGCAGTTCGCCTATGGCGCCAGCCTCGCCATCATCTCATTCGTGGGTCTGGAATCCATCTCGCAGGCTGCGCAGGAAACCAGGCGGCCGGCCACCATCGTCCCTCGGACCTCCATCTCGCTGATCCTGACCGTGTTCTTCTTCGCGACCGCGTTCTCGAGCCTCAGCCTGGGCATCCTGCCCTGGCAGGCGTTCGTCGGCCGGGAGGGCGACCCGGTGGCGATGCTGGCGCATAGCATACCCTACATCGGTATGGTCGCCGGGCCGTTCGCGGCGGTGCTCGGGGCCACCATCCTCCTCATCAGCGCCAACTCCGGCGTGATGAGCGCCTCCCGCCTGACGTTCTCCATGAGCCGTTTCCACTTCATCAGCGAATGGTTCGATGTCGTGCATCCCAAGTACCGCACCCCGGCGCGCACGATCATGATCTTTTCGGGCATCGGCATCCTTCAGATCATCCTGGCATTTCTCGCCGGGCGAGATAGGGCGCTCGAGATTCTCGGGAACATGTACGCGTTCGGCGCGAGCACGGGGTATCTGCTGGTGTTCATCGCGCTGATCAAGCTCCGTTTCACCGACCCATTCTCGCCGCGGCCCTACAAGGTGCCGCTCAACATCCAGATTCACCGCAAAGGAATGACCTACGAGTTCCCGGTGCTGGCCGTCATCGGCACCCTCGGGGTCAGCATGATCTTGCTCATGGTGGTGCTGACGCACGAGATCGGGAGGATCGCGGGTCCGTCGTGGATCATCGCGTGCTTCATCTACTACGCGATATACCGCCGGAAGAAGAAGCTGCCTGTCTTCGGCGCGCTGCCGCACGACTGGGAGGGGCAGCAGCAGCAGGTCCTGGAGGACGCCGAGGAATTCGATCTGCTGGAGCGATACCGGGCCGCGTTGGCGACCCGGGACCGAGCGCGAATCGACGCGGAACAATGAGCCCCGCTGTGACCATGATGCTGATGGCGTACGTACAACCACACACCTCGACACTTGGCGTTATCGTCGCGGCCTGCTTCGCGAGTGCGATGATCACGGTGATGTACTGGATGTTCCACGTGCCGCATCCCGTGTCGGCCGATGTGGCGCGCGTGAGGCGGTCGCTGGACGTGACGAGGCTGATACTGGTCCCCACAACCGGCGCGCCATACTCGCAGCGGGGCGTCGAACTCGCCTGCCGCCTGGCCGAGGAGCAGAACGCGTCCATCGTCCTGGTCTTCGTGATCGAGGTGCCGCGCACGCTGCCGCTCGGTGCGCCCCTCGAGAACGCGGAGGAAGAGGCGCGGCGCGCTTTGGAAGTCGGCCGACAGGTGGTGGCGCTTCACGGCCTGCCGGTGCGCAGCATCATCCAGAGGGCTCGCACTGCGGGCGACGGCATCATCGCCGCCGCTGCCGATCATCGCGCTGACCTCATCGTCACCGGCCTCGCCTCGCGGGGAGACCACGGTCATCCCGGCTGGGGGCACACCGCCGACACGCTCCTGCACCGCGCCTCCTGCGAGGTCATCTTTGACCGCGTGCCGCCCGACACGGCCTCCTGACGCAGACCCAAGAAAACCGCGCGCCGGGCGAAACCTTCTGCCCCGATTCGCCGTACTACCACTGTGGCAGGCCCGTGAGTTCGACGGGCGGCCGGGAACGTGTGCATCAGCGGTGGTCGGCTGGGCCGCAGCACTGGAGCCACTGGCAAAGGAGACAGGCGAGATGAGACTCAGAGGCTTGGTCGTGCTTACGGTCGTGGTCTGTATGGCGGCAATGGCAACGATGGCAGTCGCGGCCGGCGCCGAGGGAGGCGTCCCGACGGATCAGCTCATCTACAAGGGAGCGTCCGTGAAGACGCAGATCGATGTCAACGGCGCGGCCGCAATCGCGCTCGTCGGTAACGCGCTCGACGCCATCGCCGCTCAGGTCGAAGAGCAGGCGAAGGCGGGGAAGCCCGGCGAGGGCCCGATGGCGATGCTGCCGATGGCCGCCCCCATGATCGGCCCCGCGAAGGATGTGATCAAGAGCCTGGAGCGGGTCACGATCCTGGTCA
>JBEKKD010000569.1:0-3059 GCA_050010895.1 Armatimonadota bacterium | reverse complement strand
CAGTTGCGTTCAGCTCGGCCCCCAGCATCTCGGGAAGCGCCGCGAAGATGGCTGCCTCCTCCTCGCTGATATAGCCGCGGCCCGCCAGGTCCGCGGCCGCGGCGCGGCCGTCGAACACTCCCGCCCAGGTGGCGCTGACGGGCCGGAGGGCCGGACCCCACGTGTACGTGCGATCAGCGAGATCGTCCCCGAGCAGCCCCGGCGCCCCATCGAAACGCAGTTCGTGGATCGCTCGCATCAGCTCCCCGAACTCCATCTCGTCAAACGGGCATGGCGCACCCTTCGGCCAGGGTCGCGACGGCTTCCCCTCAATCCACTCCCACACTGCGCAGTTCTCTCCACGAGGCCCGGCACGCGGACCGAACGCGATCAGCTCGGGCACGGGGATCCCGGCCTCTCGCAGTCGGCTGTGGAAGTAAACACCCATGGGGATGCGCGGGCGCCTGGCCACCTTCAGCAGCATCGGCCGACCGCCAAACTCGAGCCGGAACACGTAGCAGTCGTTGCTCCGGATGCGCGGCCACAGTGACTCCACGCTCGCCGGGGCGCGCCCGAGCAGCTTCGCGGCCACAGCCCTGGCCTGATCAACGGAGGGGAGCTGCGCGCTCATGGCAGCCTACTCCTTTCCTGTCTCTCGCGTGACGCGCTCGATCGGCGCTTGCGCGGCCAGCCAGAAGGTGCGATCGTCGAGTAGAAAGTCAACACTCACCGGCACGGACTGATAGGAGGAGATGCGGAGCAGGTCCGCCGGGAAGGAGTCCGTGAGTTCGACCGTCACCGTCCGCTCCAGGATGGCCCCGGCAGAAAGCGAGAACTGCTCCCCGCCCGGGTGGTCCGCGGCGATCCGAAAGCCGGTGGTGAGGCCGATGCGGAAGCCTCCCACTAGCTCGGATTCGCCTTCGTTGGTCAGCTCCAGACTGACTGCGGCGGTCTCCCCGATCTGCACAGGCGAAATCGGCCCAAGTGTTGCTGTTAGCCGAACCTGAGACGACCGCAGGCGAAGGGCGGAGACCGCCGGCCCGACACCGCCGCTGTCGAATTGGCAGGACCCACCGGTCAGGGTCACCGCGAGTTCGTCTTCGCTCAGCGGATCGCGCCACCGCAGCAAGCGGGTGCGTGGTTCGCTGCTGGCGATGCTCTCGAACAGCGCCATCGGGTGGGCGTGGCGGAACAGATCGAGCGCAGGCAAGTTCAGGAAGCGCCAGACGCGCAGCATCTCTCCTTGGGTCGTGGGAAGGAACCCGTGACGCGCGTACAGGCGGTGTGCTGGAACGTTGTTCTTGAAGGTTTGCGCGTGGATGGCCAGGAACCCGGCCCGAGCCGCGGTCTCGACTGCATGGCGCACGATAGCGCTGCCGACCCCTCGGCCCCGATAGGCGGGGGAAACCACCAGATTCTCAAGCTCGGCGAATGGGTAGAAGACGGCATCGAGGATCGCTCGGCCCACGACGACGCCATCGATGCGAGCGACGATCACCTCCTTGTCCCGGAATTCCTCCACCCCGGTGATGCCAGTCGCAGGCCACTCAAAGCCGCGACCGGCCATTCCGGGCCAGTATCTGGACCGTAGCAGTTCCTCAGCGTGTCGAGCGAAGACGTCTCTAGTCTCGCTTACAGCAGGTTGCGGGTGACCTGCTCTGATTGTCTGATCTGCCATTGGCTCTCCTCGGGCTTGCGCCCTGTGGTTTGTTGCATCGGGAACTCCGAGGAGACCGGCCAAGGAAAACGCCACAGACCTGCTGGCCCGTGGCGCGCGTGGTTCGGGAATGGAGGTTAGCTCAGGTGAGCGTGGCTCCAGGCCGTGCAGGCAGGTGATGACCGGTTCTTCTCGGGATGCGAGTTGTCGTCTTCATGGTCACCACCTCCTTTCGGCTGAAGCACTATCCAACGCCTCGCAGTCTACTTCAGCACCCCGACGCTGTCAAGCCTTGGATCGTCTCGGCGATGGGTCAGTCTGTCGCGCCGCGGACGAACCTGCCGCGGCGTGCAGAAATGCCTCAATCAAGGGGTGGGGCGATTCTGTTGCTGAGCGCATCTGTGGCACAAACAGCGCCGCGACGAAAAACGGGTGGGTGGGCAGTTCCAAGATCCTCGACTCTCCCCGCGATTGCTCCTCTCCCGCCTCGACTCCTGTGGTCAGCAGGCCTGCGCTCTCCAATTGGTTTCGGGAGGCGGCGTTAAGACCAAAGCTGCAGTGGTAGCGTTCCTCTACTTCCTGGCGACCATAGATGCGCCACGCGAGTGAATCAGGCACGATGTCGATGAGAAGCGTCTTACCTGCCAGCGAACAGGTCAGTGCTGTGATGAATAGCCGAGCTGCGTACGGGCCATATTCTGCGTGCTGGGCATCTGCAAGACCCAGAACATTGCGCGCCTATTCGATGGCTACGTGCTGGAACCCTCCGCATGTGCCAATCAGCGGTCGGCCGGGCTCGCGGGCAAATCGAATGGCGTCAATCGCGCCTTGAAGGCTCTTGTAAGGACTTCCGGGGCCAATGAAGAAGCCATCGAATGGCTCCAGCAGGTGCGGACTGTCCGTCGCTACCCGCTCAGTCGGCAACCACTCTCTTGAGTAATCAATGCCCAAACCGCGACCGGCGTGTCCGAGTGCTGCATCTGTGGCAACGTGGGACGGGCGGGTTGGTTGGTAGTCGGCGACGACAGCAATCCTGAGCATGTGGCGAGGATACCTCCCCGCACTTATGAGTCAAACTGACCGACTACCATCGCCCCGATGATGCGCATTGGCCGCGCAACCTGTGGTCCTCGTCGGTTTCGTGTCAAGCGCGGCACGCGAGCCCGGATACTGACTCCCAGTGGCGGGGGAAGGCCGGAGCCAGGCGCTGTTCAGCCGGACAATGAGACTCGGTAGATGTGCACGTCGTAAGGGGCGAAGTCGTCCCCAAAGTCGCCATTCCGGACCGGGAGGCTGCGGCCCTCTCCGATCACTTCAGCCATGCCATCTTTGGGTGCCTCCCGACCTCGCATCTCCTCCACCCGAAAGGTCGCGTGGGTGGCCTCAATGCGCATCGCCACTGCAAAGATGTAAAGCGCGTTGC
>JBEKKD010000568.1:0-3063 GCA_050010895.1 Armatimonadota bacterium | reverse complement strand
GCCGATGAGACCGATGACGAGCGCGCGGAACGAGAGCTTCAACGTTGCTTCTTCTGTCTCTGCCGGCCCTTTTCAGGGCAGGCGCCCGGGATGAGCCGGCAGGGGTGTATTCAACGGACGGGCGGGGGGTCCTCCGGGGGGACGTCGGTCGGAGCAACGGGAGGCGGTTTCGGGACTGAAGTCCCGAAACACCAAGGGGGTAGCGGTTTCTCTCCAGGCGGGGCAGAGCCCCGCCCCTACGGTGCTCCTCATCCGACAGGAAAGACCCAGGGCCGGCGGGAAATAACAACGCGAATTGAGGCAGCGGATGCTGGTTGAGCGTCGCAAACCCAGAACGGCACGCGTCGGCATCTTCGGTGTCGGCCACCATACCTACTGGCAGCAGTTCGCCGGCTTGCGGGACGAGCTGCTCGGGTACATGCGGGAGTTCGCGGAGCAGGTGCGGGCGAACGCGGTCGAGACGGTCGAGTTCGGGCTGGTGGATGACGCGGAGTCGACAGTGGCGGCTCTAAGGCGCATGAGGGCGGCCGATCTGGATCTGGTGTTCTGCGACATGCTGACCTATGCCACCAGCTCTACCTTTGGCCTGATCGTGCGCGATCTCGGTGTCCCCATCGTGCTGGTGGCGCTGCAGCCGATGCGCTCGCTGGACTACGAGCGAACGACGACGTATATGCAGTTAGCGAACGACAACATCTGCTCGCTGCCGGAGTTCACGGGCGTGGCTGTTCGCATGGGCAAGCGGCCGCCGCCGTCGATCATCGGCACACTTCGCGATGACCCGGAGGCGCGGCGGGAGGTGGCGGATTGGTGCGACGTGGCAAAGGCGCTGCACGATCTCAAGGGGGCGCGGATCGGGCAGATGGGCCACGTCCTGGAAGCAATGCTGGACATGCACAGCGATGCGAGCGCGTTCACGGCACACCTGGGGGTGCATGTCGTCCAATGCGAGCCGGATGAGATAGTGAGCCAGTACCGCGCGGTTTCGGAGAGCGACATCCGGGCGAAGAGCGCGGAGATCCTGAGCTTTTTCGACACGCCTGAGCCGAAGTCGGACCCGATCACGCGGAAGCTGACGGATGAGGACCTAGCAGTTGCGGCGCGGGTTGCGGTGGCGCTGGACCGGTTCATCGGGGAGCGGAAGCTGGACGGGTTGGCCTACTACTACGAGGCCGAAGAAGGCAGCGAGATGAGGAGGGTAGTGAGCAACCTCATCGTGGGCAATTCGCTGCTGACGGCGGCGGGGTTCCCGATGTGCGGCGAGCTCGATCTGAAGACATGCGCGGCGATGCTGATTCTCGACCGCCTGGATATTGGTGGGAGCTTCGCGGAGTTCCACCCGGTGGATTTCGCCGAAGGCTTCGTGCTGGTGGGGCACGATGGGCCGCATCATATCAATGTGGCGCAGGGGCGGCCGGCGCTCCGCAGCCTGACCGCGTATCACGGCAAGCCGGGGTCGGGCGCGTCGGTGGAGTTCAAGATCAAGGAAGGCCCGATCTCGATGCTGGGGATCACGCAAAGGTACGACGGTGGGTTCAAGTTCGTGATCGCGGAGGGGGAGTCGGTGGCCGGGCCGATTCCGGCGACGGGCAATACGAATACCCGCGGCTACTTCAAGCCCGATGTGAGAACGTTCCTGAGGGAGTGGATCGGGGAGGGGCCGACGCATCATTTCGCGCTGGGAATCGGCCACCGCGCGAGCACGATCGAGAGAGTCGGGGAGGCGCTGGGGGTCGAGAGCGTTATTGTTACGCCTGGAGAGAGCGGATGAGAACACGAAAGCCGGAGCCGGATTTCGAGCGGTTCCTGAAGGTGGTGCGGCGGCAGGGCGAGCCGGACCGGGTGCCGTTCGCGGAGCTGTTCCACGACTACGAGATCATGGAGGCCATCCAGGGCCCGCCGCCGGCGGACGAGGATGGTCAGGCGGCGTGGCGGGTGAAGTTCTGGCGGGATCTGGGATATGACTATATCAGCCAAGGGGCGAACATCGGCTTCCCGCATGCAAGCCGGGTGGCCGCGGACACGGCTGACCTGTCTCGCGGCGATCGGGGGTGGATGGAGGAGGCGAAGGGGCCGATCACGAGCTGGGAGGAGTTCGAGACGTACCCGTGGCCGGAGGTGACGCCGGCCGCGTTCGAGGGCTACGAGCGTCTGGCGCGGCATCTGCCGGATGGGATGAAGATCGCGGCGATGATCCCGGGCGGGCCGTTTGAGAATGTGACGTTCCTGATGGGGTTCGAGACGTTCAGCTACGCGCTGATCGACCAGCCGGACCTGGTGGCGGCGGTGGCGCGGCGTGTCGATGAGGTGCTGTGCACGGTGGTGGAGACGACCGCGGCCATGGATTGCGTGGGGGCGCAGTGGCTGAACGACGATATGGGCTTCAAGAACGGGCCCATGGCGTCGCCGGACACGCTGCGCACGTATATCTTCCCGACGCAGAAGCGGATCTGCGAGATCGCCCACCGGCACGGCAAGCCGATACTGCTGCACTCGTGCGGGAACCTCGAGGAGATCACGGCCGAGCTCATCGACGAGGTCGGGATAGATGCAAAGCACTCCTTCGAGGACGTGATCATGCCGGTGTGGGAAGTGAAGCGGCGGTGGGGGAAGCGGATGGCCCTGCTGGGCGGGGTGGATATGGACGTGCTGGCGAGAGGGAGCGAGGAGCAGGTGCGCGGGTACACGCGGCGCTGCATCGAGGAGTGCGCGCCGGGGGGCGGTTGGGCGCTCGGGTCGGGCAATAGCGTGGCGAACTACCTGCCCGTCGGGAATTTCCTGGCGATGCTGGACGAGGGATGGGAACGGGGTCGGTATTCGTGACGGGCGGCGGTGAAAAGGGCGGAGCGCCCCAACGGGCGCTCCGCATTCGGGTTGCAGAGCAGGCGGGGGAGGAGCGTGCTCCCACCCCGCGATAGAGATACCTTGCCGGCCCTACTTTTTTCCGGCAGGAGATGGGATGAAGCACATCTCCAGGCCGTCCAGCAGGGAGGGCACATTGGCCCAGCCGGACTCGTTCCAGCCATTGAAGAGGATCGTCTCGGAGTCCATCCATGCCGCGTG
>JBEKKD010000567.1:0-3065 GCA_050010895.1 Armatimonadota bacterium | reverse complement strand
CACGTTCTCGCGCTGCTCCTGGCTCAGGCCCCTGCCGAGGATACTCTCAGTGCCGTAGCCCTCGGCGGTATCGAAGAACGTGATCCCATGAGCGAGCGCGGCCTGCACGACCTCGGCAGACTCCTCTTCGCTCCTGCCGGAGCTCTGGCCGAGCCGGCTATGCCCCCCGCACCCGAGCCCCATGACACTGACGCGCAGCCCCGTGCGGCCAAGGGTCGTGTAGTCCACGTGGCGATTCTCCTCTGTCCGGGTTCTCCGCCGCGACGGCCTGGAGATGCCGTCATCAGCACTGAGATTCACATCTCGCTACCGCTGATCCTTCCGGACCATCCCAAGTCGCCGACGCATGCGCTTCGATGGCCGGCCGACGGGTGCGGCCCTCGCGGAGCACACTATGATCTGCGCTGTGGCGGCGCCCCGGATCTGCGTCCGGTCAATCGGCGCTATCGGACGCAGATCCAGGCCCGATGGAGTGTGCCCTTAGGCCACTCTCACCCACTCATCGCACACTTCGTACCGGCGCCCGCCGAGCACTATTAGCACCAGGGCGGGCTCCTTGGCCGACGACCACCTCCTCCTCCTCGCCGACGTGTGCCACCGTCGCGTTAGCAGCAAGCGGACCGACGCTATCGGCCAGTTTCTTTGTACGCGAAGGCGCCGATGTCGAGGATGCCGGCGTCGCGTCGCACCGCGCTGCTCATCGGGTGACGATACTCGCCAGTCGGCCGGGGGCTCACCGCGTCCCAGCCCGCGGCAATGCAGGGCGACCCCGAGCGCAAGTGGAGATCCCAGCGGGGGCCGGTGACATCCATGAAGCCGGGATCGGAGCCCGAGATGGTGTCCTTGAACGTGTCCGGCACGACCATGCGCCGGTTCACCCAGTTGTGGCGGCCCTCGACGATCTCCCCGGCGTTCTCGGCGATCTCGACCTTGCCGAGGATACGATCCGAGGCGGTGCTCTGGAAGATGTTGTTGTAGGCCCAGATCCGGCTCCCCTCATCGGTGGCGAGCATGGGGCCGGTGTGACCTTCGGAGTAGAACGTGTTGTTGATGAGGTAAAGCTTCCCGATATTCCTGCCGCCTGGGACACCTCCCTCCTTCCGGATATTGGAGACGAACTGGTACTTGCGGCCTTCGCCTCGGTTACAGATGATGTTGCCGATGGCCGTAGCCGTCTGGCCGATGTCGGGCATCCCTTCGAGGTCGAATCCGCAGAAGTAGAGCGCGGCATGGCCGGCGGGGCCCTGCTCGATCAGGTTGTACTCCACGAGCGACGTGCGTGACCGGTCTTTGTAGGCGAGCCCGCCGGTCGCGTCATGGACCCAGTTGTACCGGAACTGCACCCAGTATTCCTGGATGTACCACTGGTGGCAGTAAACCCCCTGGCCGTTGCGAGCGAACTCGTTGGACTCCGCAATCAGATAGCCCGGCTCCTCATCGGTGACGTTGCGGCCAGCGCTGAGGAAGCCGGTGCGGCAGTCGTGCACGTAGCAGTGCCGCATCACCAGCCCCGACCAGGCATGCCGGATCCCGCGGTCCGAGGCGCGGCAGACCTCCAGCCCATCGAGCGCGAACCACTTGCCGTGGTCCGGATTCAGGGCGATGCCCACCTTCGCGCCGGCCGCGTCGAAGACCGGCCGCCGCGTCACATCAGAGGCCCGGATCACCGGAGCCGTCTCCGGCGAACTCCCGCCGCCCCTCTCGACAACGAACGGCGGATAGGTGCCGGGGTGAACCAGCACGACGTCATGATCGACGAGCGCGACCGCCGAAAGCAGATCCTGCATCGTGGCAAAGCGCTGGCCCTTGCCGACATGGTATGTGGCCGCGAGCGTGCCGCTACCACAGCAGCCAAGCAGCCACAGCGATACCAGGAGCGCCAACACACGTTCGGCTGTGAGCATCGGAGGCTTTCCTCACTTTCCGGCCTGCGTCGGGACATGACCGGATCCGCGTGGTCATTCGACACGCGGTGTGTGAGCGCCTACGCCAACGCGCCGCACCCATGTCCCCACCTCGCTCCCGAGCGCGGCACTGAAGCCGGCGCGGTGGGGCGTTCCGGACCAATCTCGGCAAGAACAGCTGGCAGGGAGCGATCTCGCTAAGATCGGGGGCCAGAGGGCCGATGTGGCGGAAGTAGACCGGCCGGTGCGGAATACTCGCGACCTGTGCGGCCTCGGCCGCTCTCGGCTTTCCCTCACAATCTTCCTGGACGAGCGAACCTTTTCGGCTCTTTGCTCTCCTGTAAGGGTGACGGAGGAGATACGAGTGGACGGCGATGCCAGACCACCAGTTCATGGCACCCGACGAAACGGAGGGGTATTCGAGGCACTGGTGCGCCACCATCTGGACACCATCACCCGCTTCGCCCGCTATCAGGTGGGCGGTGCCGATGATGTGGAGGACCTCCTCCAGGAGACCCTGATCCAGGCCTGGCGAGATCTGCCCCATTTGCGCGAGCCGGAGCGCGCGAAGCAGTGGTTGCTCGGGATCGCGCGCAATCGATGCCGCGACTTCTTCAAGCGGCCTGGACGGCGTGAGATCCCGACCGAAGACGCCAAATTGGAGTTCCACGTCAGCCGACTGGGTCCGGCACTGGCGCACCGTGAGGACAGCACCGTCCTTGTTGAGGATGCCATGCAGAACCTCCAGCCTCGCGAGCGAGAACTGCTCCACTCCTTCTACCTCCAGGGCTATAGCATCGCCGAGATCGCGGCCCGTGAGGGTCGGCCCGAGGGCACAGTGAAGCGCCAACTCTTCGGAGCGCGAGAGCATCTCCGAGAAGCGCTCACCGTGCAACTGGTAGAAAGAGGAGCTGAGGTGAGCGCACACAAGCGGGGAACCAAAGCACAGCCGTTCCCGCGCCGGCGGCCCGAGATAGGCATCCTGCCCAGTCGCGCCGCATCGTTCGCGGTGGACTGCCAGGAACTCCGGTGGTGGTTCGGCCGTCCGGCAAAGGGGGATCAGACGATCTGGGCGATGTACGAGCGGCCCGGATGGCGAGTCAGTCATGTCTACGACATGCGTGCTCTCCGGGAAGCCTCCGTCCACGGACTCGACTGCGT
>JBEKKD010000566.1:0-3076 GCA_050010895.1 Armatimonadota bacterium | reverse complement strand
AATACGTGTCGTGGAGCATACCTAGTTCGACTGGACAGGAAACGTAGGCGCCAACGATGACGACACCGGCCGGCCCAGCACGCTCGACCCCGCGGCTGAAGGCAGGGCGTAGCCGAACGCGGGCCTCGGGCTACACTTCTGAGGTGCCCTCCCGCCACGTCTGGATGAGCACCTTAACGCTGCGCCAGGCCTGCGGAGTATCGGCCCGCACGTTATCGACAGGACTGAGGATGAATCGGCCGGTGCCGGCCAGCGTGTCCAGTGCCTCGCGGACGGCCGCGCGTACGTCGTCCTCGGTACCGTTCTCGACGACGAAGGGTCCGCTCACGCCACCCCAGAGTCCGACCTTCCCACCCAGCGCGTCTCTCACGCCCGCCAACGTCGTGCCCTTCCCCTCGCCCGGATCAACGCCGATGATCGCATCCACGCCCGACTCGATGAGCTCCGCGGCGATGGGGAGGATGCCGCTGGTTACGATGTAGCCGAACACCGCTCCGGCCTGGTGGGCCATCGTCGCGTCCTGCTTCAAGCCGGGGAGGATGCACTGGCGGAAGAGGCCCGGCGACCAGAACTCCGTTCCCTCGTACCAGGCGCGCCTCACCACGAGATCCACGCCGACCTCCAGATGGATCTCCAGCCGCCGACGGTTCCAGCGCTCGATGGTCGTGATGAGTTCGCGCAGGAACTCCGGCTGATCGTGGGCCCAGAGCAGCGGCTGCGTGCCGCCGCAGAGCCACATTAGCACATCGATGACCGCGCCGGTGCCGCCATTGTCACCGACCAAATGCTTGTCTTCGCCCGGGACGAAGCGCTGCGACTTCCACCCGCCGGAGAGGAGCAGTCCGTGGGCTCGGGCGAAACGCGTGCGCTCTGCCGCCTGTGCGCGGAACGCCGCGATCTCCTCAGCACTCGGGTCAGCCAGGATCTGGCGAAGCACCTCCAAATGCTGCTCGGAGGCAACGGGGTATTGCACCGCACGCGGCGGGAAGAAGTCGTCGAAGATGGGAATGCTGCTGCCATAGGGCCAGTCCTCGGTCTTCTTCGCCCGCGCCGTGAGTGTGCCGGCGGGTGTCTCGTAGGCGCGGCAGAGCACGGGCTCCCCAGCGGCAGCTGATTCGACCCACTCGGTGATTCGCGTCTGTTGCGTAACATGCACCGGGAGGTCATCCAATTGCACGCGCGCATCGAGGCCCAGGTCCGTCTGTCGTTCCGCGAAGTCGAGCTCGTCTCGGCACTGCGCGCGGAGCGCGCGGAATATCATAAAAGAGCAGGGCGTCTGGGCGCTGCCGCCCGAGATCGCCTGGAGCATTCGCTCACGTGAAGGCACCCGGCCCATCACCCATCCTCCTGGCTAACCCACTCGCCAATCGAAACCGAACTCCGTTCCTCACCGCGCGCGTCCGGCCGCGCCTTCGCGACCCTGTCCGCCCCGCTGCACGCTCCGACGAGCGGACCGCGTACCATTGTTTCCCTAATGCCTTGCGTCGCGCCGCCGCCCGGAAGGCTACGTCAGTCGTATGCGCGTTTCAGCGAGTGTCCTAGACCTACTTGACATAGACATACTCCGCGAGTACGCTGTCGGAAACGCTGACCCCCGCAGCGGGCCGTCGTCAGTGCTGGCGAGAAGCCGGGTACCGTCTGCCCGCTCAGTTGATGGAGACTCGGCCCTGGGGATGATCCCCCGACGATCCCAGGCCGGCGGGGGCCGATGGTGTCGGGACGACTGTCGCGGCAGTGATTCGAAACCTCACGGTCTCCTTCAGCAGAGGCGTGCTTCTCACTTGGAAGCTCCGATCGAGCAGTCGATTCGATTCCCGCCTGATCTCGACAAGACCCATGAAGCCCGCGAACCTCTCCAAGACGCGCCAGGAGTAGCAACTGCGGATCAGGCTCTCGGGGGTGCTGTAGGACACGGGCGCCACTTCCTCCAGAACCTTCGGGAATGCCCGCAGAAAAGCGTCTTCATAGTAGGTGCTGGGGCGCCACTGGTCCCCGTGGAGGGTGAGGAGGTAGAGAGTGAAGAGAAACGATTGCTGGATGAACGGCAGCGCGGGATATGCGTCCCAGTAGGCCCAGTTGAAGTCCCTCACATAGATGAGAAACAGGCGCGGGTAGAGGGAAGCCGCCGCTTCGTCCTTCGCCGCTACGCGGCCATCGCGGCGAAGGACGAACCTGCCCTTGGATTTCCGGATGAACCCGCTCAGTTCCGCCACCAGCCGGGTGACATGCAACTCGAAGAAGTCGGCCTCAGTGCGGATGCTGCGCGGCGCGTATCTCTGATCTCCGCCTTCTCCTTCGAAAGCCGAAGCCGCCTCCTGGACGAGCTTTCGGGGGAGGTTTCCCCGGGCCGTTGCCTTCAGTCCCCCCTCACCCATGGCCCTCGCCAGCAGTCGGAACAGGGTGAGAAACGGCGCCGTAGGCGGGATGCCAAGACGGGGCGGGAAAGCCACCAGTTGCGGGGAATCAAAGGGGAAGTAGAGAAACCGATGCATCTGTTCGGGGGAAAGGCCGGAGAAGTCATCGAGGGGCCGCCGACCTAACTGCTCGTTGAAGTCTTGGACGAAAGCCTGCAGTTCCTCCTCCGAGGCGAACTCTTTCCCCGCCAGCGCTTGGCGCAGTTCCCGCATCGCGCCGCCAAGGACAGAAGAAGACGCGGAGGCGCGCTCCTTTCCCCGGCAGCAATGCTGGGACCTCCTGCCGCTGCCGCAGGGGCAGAAATCATCCTGTTCCACATCGCCCTTTTCCATCCCGCTCCCTTCCCGCGTCCCCCCGAAGAATGCTATCCAGGGTTTCGAAGAGCTTTGTTTCGCTGCGCTCGCCGGGTATCCTGGGGGCATGAAAGCGGTCTCGAGTTTCCTCTGGCACCTCTGCAGTTGCTTCGGCGTCCTCCTCCAGCTGCTCCGGTATGCTCTCAGATTTTGCTGGGCGCTGCTCCTGCCGTGGGGGTTGACGGCGGCGCACGTCATCGTGCTGAACCAGGCTCACCTGGAGCGGCTGCTGAAGGAGTTCATCGAGAACTACTACCACCCCGCTCGACCTCATCAGGGTCTAGCCGGAGAAACGCCGGTACCCCAGG
>JBEKKD010000565.1:0-3084 GCA_050010895.1 Armatimonadota bacterium | reverse complement strand
GCGAGCCGATGTGCTATGCTTGCGCATGCGGATCCTCCCGCGCCTCTAGGGTGTGGTACCAACTCCCCTATTCAGCACGAGAGGGTCCGTCCTCTCCTCGCTCTTAGCATACCGGTCTCAAGATGACAGCGAAGGGAGCGGCGCGCCATGTGCGCGTCAGACGATGATGGCACCACCTGATGGACGCAAGTCTCGGCGCGGGACTCCGACTTCCCGAGCTTCAGTGCTAGGCCGTGATCGCCCGCGCCTATTGGATTGAGCCGCGGGGACGCGGTACCTGTCGATACCTGCGCTTCTGGGTCGGGCGGACCGGTAGTACTACCGATACAGAGGCGAAACCAGAGGCGGTGCAGGGGAGTCATTGTATGGCCGCCTTTGGGAAAACAGCTCGATCACACGAAGCGCCAGCCGTCCCCAACCGCGGGAAGAATGGCCGCGGTGACGGACTGGGAGTTGGGCGGTCACTTCCGGACCGAAGACCATCATCGCTCCTCGCGGAGCGGGGTGGTCTTCTCTGCATTTCGGGGCGCGAACTCACACCGGACCAGGAGGAAAGCCGATGAAACGCACGCAGAAGACGCAGTTGCAGATCGAACACGTCGCGCCCCGCACACTACTGCCGCACCCTCGTAACCCTCGCACCATCTCCTCCGCCCAGATGGCCGCGCTGGAGCGCAGCATCACCCCGTGCTATCCAATGATCCATCGGCGTGATGCAGAGGGAGCGGACGGCTGTGCGGCGATGGCAGATCAGCACATGATCACGGCGCAAGCCAGCCTTGGGATGAGCGGAGCCCTCCTGATCAAATCGCGTTCGGCCGTGCGACAAGTCCGTGGCCGCACCAAACCCCGTCCACTTCCCCCTGATCGAACACCACTCTCTTCGCGTCTGTTACGCGGCTTTCCGATAGTAGGAGTTGAGCAGACCGCCCAGGAACTGCTCGCACTCCACCACGAGATCGCCATCCGAGATCTGGTCGGCGCCATGCCGCGACATTCCTCCTGCCGCTCACTGCCCCGGTATCCGATTGTCGATCCCCTGATGGGGACGATGGCCGTTGAAGAAGTCGCGGTAGATTCGCAGGGCGCGCTGCAGGCTGCCCATCCCGACCAGAATGAGCTGATCCAGACACTCCCCGGTCGCGCTCCCCTCCCAGCGTTGCGCGTGGGCGTTGGCATCGGGGGCGCGGAAGGGGGTCTTCACCACCTTCGCAAGAGCCGAGGTGAGCACCGCGTCGAAGTCCCAGGCCAACAGCTTATCCCGATCATGCAGTACGAACCGAGGCGCGATCTCCAGATCCTCGCAGCTCATCAGCAGGTTGCGCGCCATCTGGCCCATCCACCGGCCATTCGGAGAGAAGGTGGCCTCGGCGAGCAGGATGCGGCGCGTGCCCAGGTGCAGCACGAACAGCACGTAGGCTGTCCTCAGCCCGGAGAGGGTCCATACTTCCTTGGTGAACATATCGACACAGAGCAAGACTTCCGCATGGCGGGAGAGAAACTGCTGCCAGCTCAGTCCCTTGCGCTGGGGCGATGGCGGTATCCCGTTGCGGCGCAGGATGTCGGCGATGCAGCCCTTGGAGCGCGTGACGCCAAGCTTGAGCAGCTCCCCCCGGAGTCGGGTAGGGAGGCGACGTTGCCGTCGCCTCCCCCCTAAGAACCGTGCATACCCGTTTCCGAGTACACGGCTCAGGCCTCTCAAACGCCCCTCTACGGGACGCGGTGCCGTCGCAGTCCGGGTGGCGGGCGAAGTGCGCCTTCACGATACGCGCCTGGAGCCGGCGCACGAACACTTCCGCCTTGCGGAGCTCGCGCTCCCGCGGACCCGTCTCGTGGGCGGCTGCACCAGTCCGGTTCTTACCGTCTGCCATCTGCTTTGCCTCCTGAGCCGTTTCGCCAGACTCTCTCGTGACGAGAGACCAGAGGGACGTGGGCCCGCTTTCGCAGGGGGTGACGAGCACCCCTATCCGCCCGATTACAGGGCGGCCTTCGCTTCTTCCCTCCTCCTCTGCCCGCACACCCCAGAGGCTCCGCTTACGCTCGGCTGTCCCCTTGCGGGGAGGGCGTCGGGGTTACCACGCTCCGTACGCTGGACCGGATTCGGTGTAGGCTCTCTCTTTCCGCCGGCTGCGTTGGGTGCCCATGACGGGGGAAGCGCAAGCCCCCGTACCCGCAGCGGTGCCGTTTTGGCCCCGGCCTCTCAGCATCCTTTGGCCGGTTGGCTATGACGACGTTTAGATGAGAGTTCACCTGCGTTAGCCATGCCGTCCACCCTAGCCCCAAGCCGCCTGATGCTGGCAGCCACGCCTTCCCCTCACGGTTCGGGCGCTCCCAGGTGTGGGATGGGCTACATTGTCCGAGGGCTTACTATCCTCGTAGGGCACGGGTGATGGGACACCCGGTCATGTCGGGTCCGGCCCCGCATGACAATCCAGCGTACGGCCTCGCGTTGCACTGCGCTGGTAGCCCCAGATGTTCTCCCGCGCCAGACGGCAGACCAGGGCCTCGATGTCGTCGGGTGTCCTGGGGCGACCGGGGCCGCGGCTCCGTCGCTGGCTGTAGTCCCATTTCCTCCGCTCCAGCCGCCGCTGCCAGGCCAGGATCGTCTCCGGCTTGACGATACTCACTACCTCTCTCATCAGCGACCGGCCCATGGCGAGCGCTGCTTCGCTCAAGCAGCGGCGTTCTTCGTCAGTGAAGCGCAGCCGGCCCGGGATCTTGGATTTGAGCGTCCGGTTTTCCAGCAGCAGGTACTCGTTCTGCAGCGTCAGTTCCCGGCACAGCAACCGCGCCACGGTGGCGATCACAGGCAGATGAACCCAATCCACTCCCCGCTCAGCATCCCCTTCCATCCTGGGCAGCCTCCCGCAATATGGGTATCAGCGAGTGCCGAGGATGCCACGAGAGAGGCTGCACGAGCATCCTGGAAGTCAGATGAGTTTTTGGACAGGACGGCCATCGTAGGCGGCGGTAGAGGATCAGACGAATCCAGGTCATGAACAGGCCGGTTAGCATCAGCTTGGCCACGCCGATGAAGATCAGGTGGACCTCCGGGGAAGGCCACCATGCCTGGGGGACGAAGCC
>JBEKKD010000564.1:0-3097 GCA_050010895.1 Armatimonadota bacterium | reverse complement strand
CAGGCCTTCGGCCGGCATGGCGGTCGCCGAGGGTGGTGTGGCTGGCTCCCCGCAGCAGCCCGACAGCAGCGCGGCTGGCGGCGGAGCTCCGCAGACTCAGCCCGGGCGGAGAGTCCACATTCGCGTACCTGCCGACGCGCCATCGGAGGCGATGGGCAAACTGCGCGAAGTCATCGGCCAATTCCGCGGAGACACTCAGGTGCTGCTTCACCTCCAGGTGGAGGAGGAAGAGCGGCGGCTGCGACTCGGGGCCGGGTACACGGTCACCCACGACGAGCAGTTCACCACCGCGGTCCACACGCTCCTCGGCGAGGGCGCGGTGTGGGTGGAGTAGCGCGGCTGGTTTCGATTCTGGTCTGAAGGAGGGGCGGTGGAGAGGTCCTACGGGTTGATGAGCCCCTGCTTGATCAGTATCTGCTTGCACCCCTCAATCATGAACTCCGACTCGGCGGCGCCCTGTCTAATTCTGCCGAGCACCTCTGGACTTACTGGCTCCCGCAGAAATGCTCTGCCGTCACCGACGAAGCCCTCAAGACCAGCGTTTGAGATGTCCAGCGCCAAACCGTAGTCCACTACTGTTGCGTGAGTGATAAACGGATGGTCTGTAGGCTGCAGAATGCAGGTGCAGTCCCTGCCTTGCCTATAGGTGGTGAGCCTCACGATGACAACAGGGTCGGCAACATCCAGCATGGGGTCTGAAATGACAATCCACAGGTGTTTCTCAAGCGCCCTATCGGCGAACCTAAAGGTATCGCCAGCGCGCATCTAAGGAACAGAACACAGAAGCCTGCGGAGCACAGTTGTCTGTTCGGCTTCCTGAAGGATACTCTCTAGCTCCTTGGCTCGTCCGACAGCCTTTACCATGTCCTCTAAGGGGATTGTTGTTGATGTGCCTGGCGTGATGTTGTTCTTCCATTCCTCGAACGCATGTGTCTGCTCAACAATCTCCCAGTCGTCGGTATTGCGATATTCCTCCGCTGTCTTCGTCAGCATCTCGATCTCATGCCGAGATAGAGAGAGAACCCCTGGGTCTTTCTCCAGCGCGACCGCGTAGCCATCCTTACGGATGAACTCCGACCACACTGCCTCGTCCGCGTGTTGGCCATTGACAAGGTCGAGCACCTCGCTCAGCACAGGGCCAAAGTCCATCGCGACGGGCCGCGTGCCGACGATGGGCCGCCCAGACTCCCGTAGGCTTTCGCGGTCAGCGATGTACAGCAGTTTCAGCAATCGCAGATAGCTCATACGCCTGCAAGCTTCTGAACGCAGGAGCGTGGCGGCCGCCTCGACTATCTTTCGCGTACCGAATCGAAAATACATACTAGAGTCCTTCTGCTGCAGGATACCATATCAACGAGGAGTCCACCCAATGAGCATTGTACGGCCATACGACATCCAGAGGCGCAGCCCTTCACTCCAAGTCGGTGAGCTAGACTGATTCACCGCCCGCCATCTCCCTCCGTTGGCATCTGACCCGAAATCTGCGACAATCACGGCCGCGCAAGCCGGCAGCGGGCCACCCGGACCGCTGCCCAGGCGCGCGGCGAACGAAATCTGCGGATTGCGGTTCTTCCGCGCATACACAAGGCCAGCCATGCGAATCCTGACGACACGAAACCGGACGCCCAAGCAGCTCGCGGACGAACTCTCCGCGCCCTTCATGCAGGAGGTCTCGGAGCAGGAGGAGATCGTCCGCACAATCGTCGCGGAGGTGCAGAAGCGCGGCGACGAGGCACTGCTGGAGTACACGCGCAGGTTCGACAGCCCGGACATCACTCTCGAGCGGCTCGCCGTCACGCCCGAGGAACGCGTTCAGGCCCGGGAGATCGCCGGCGCGGATTTCCTCGATGCGGTCGCCGCTTCGGTCGAGCACGTGAGGAGCTATCACGAGAAGCAGCGGCCCGCGGACTGGTTCGACCTCCGTCAGCTCGGCACCGTCCTCGGCCAACGGTTCACGCCCATCCAGAGCGTAGGCATCCACATCCCGGGGTTCACCGCCGCCTACCCATCCTCGGTCATCATGACGGTTGCTCCCGCTCAAGTCGCGGGCGTGGAGGAGATCGTGGTCGTCACGCCCGCCGACAAGACCGGCGGCGTCCACCCCGCCACTCTGGCCACCATGGACGCGCTGGGGGTGGAGAAGATATTCAAGATCGGCGGCGCCCAGGCCATCGCCGCGCTCGCCTTCGGCACGGACACTGTGCCCAAGGTGGACAAGATCTTCGGCCCCGGCAGCATCTGGATCATGTTGGCGAAGAAGATGGTCTATGGGATCGTCGGCGTGGATGGGCTGTACGGGCCCTCTGAAGTCGTCATTCTCGCCGACGAGCATGCGGAGCCCCGCCTGATCGCGGCCGATATGCTTGCCCAGGCCGAGCACATGACCGATTCTCCGGCCATCCTGGTCACGACATCGCGCTCCATCGTGGAGCCCGTCCAGACGGAGTTGGGTAAGCAGGTGCAGCGCTTGAACCGAAAGGCGATCGCCTGGAAGGCGCTCGAGGAGCGCGGCGCGATCGTCATCACCAAGGACCTGGACGAGGCCGTCGAGGTGGTGAACGAACTCGCCTTCGAGCACGTCCAGATCTGCACCGACAGCGCGTTCTCG
This sequence comes from Armatimonadota bacterium, assembly GCA_050010895.1. Taxonomy (GTDB): domain Bacteria; phylum Armatimonadota; class Hebobacteria; order Hebobacterales; family Hebobacteraceae; genus JBEKKD01. The sequence continues at coordinate 489 of JBEKKD010000564.1, read as the reverse complement.
GTTCTGCCGAGGATCAGGAATGCCGGCTGCATCTGCATCGGCCAGTCGTCACCCGTCACCCTCGGCGACTACGTCATCGGCCCGTCTCACGTTCTACCCACCGGCCGCACCGCGCGCTTTTCTTCCGGCCTGGGGACGATGGACTTCTTCAAGCGGTCCAGCGTCATCTACACATCCACCGAGGCCGTCGAAGATCACATGCATATCGTGCGCGCGCTCGCGGGGCTGGAGGGCCTTGACGGACACATCAAGGCCATGCAGGCGCGGTTGCGCAGCGAATAGGCAGGCCCAGGCGGCACGGGCCTGCCCGCCTCCGGAGGGCATCTTCTGTGGACCTCTGCGGCCGCCGTGGCTATAATGCGGTCTGATCTCCGCATTCGCGTATGAACCCAACGAGGCCCCCATGCGAAAAGCGACAGTGGACCGGAAGACCAAGGAAACCGAGATCTCGATCGCGCTCGCACTCGATGGCGAGGGCGCGGCAACGAT
>JBEKKD010000563.1:0-3111 GCA_050010895.1 Armatimonadota bacterium | reverse complement strand
AGGGCGAGCGACGGTCAACAGGTTGCCGACTGGTGATCAGATCCGTCTGGCGAACTGCAGCCCTCTCACTTCGTAGCCCTGAGCGTCATAGAACTTGTGCGCTTCTTCTTTGCGACCGAGCCTGCTGGTGAGGCGGACGTGATCGATGCCCTGTTCCTTCAGCCTGGATTCCGCGTATGCCAGCAGGCGGCTGCCGATCCCCATGCGCCTATGGGGCGCTGCGACGCTCAGGGTGACGATCACGCCGTACGGCGAGAGGCGATGTATGACCTCCTCGGTGCGAAAGGCCACGAAGCCGACGACCTCACCCTCTTGCTCGGCAACTGCCAGCTCGTCGTGAGGGCTCTGGGCTACGAACGCGAGCCGGCCGGCCATCTCGGTCTCGGTCATGGGCTGGTCGCGGTTGAAGTCGGCCATCAGCGCGGCGAGCGCCGGGATGTCGCGTTCGGCCGGGGGCCGGATGATCAGACGTGGCCCTGGCATACAGACAAGCCCCTACTTGCTTTCTTGCAGCGCCTGAGTGACCTGCTCGGCTACTTTCCTGGTACCGTCGGGGACGGAGGTCTTGCCGATCCACATCAGGTCGAGCTGCTCCTGGACGAAGTGGCTGACGCGGTCCCAGTCGGGGATGTTTGGCGCCAGGTGGGCGTAGTCGAGCGCTTCGACGAAGACCTTGCGGTTGTAGCTGACCTTCTGCGAGAGATACGGCCCGTTGGCGACGGACTGGCGGGAGGGCTGCTTTTCGAGCTGCGTGCCCATGACTTCCTGTGCGTGCGGGCCGAGCAAGAACTTGAACAGCTCCCAGGCCTCCTTGGGGTGCTTCGTCGCGGCGGCGATGGCGTAGTTCTCGGTGCCGAGCAGAGTGGCGTGCTGCTTCTTCTTGGGCAGCGGAGCGATATCCCAACGCAGCGTCTTCGCCTCTTGCATCGCCTGGATATCCCAGGCGCCGGTCTGGAACATGGCCACTTTCCCGTTGGTGAACATGGCGATGTTCTGGCGCTTCTCCGCCTGGGTGGTCGGCGGGCAGACGTTCCATTTGTGGCGCAGGTCAACCAGGAACTGCAGCGCCTGCTGGGACTCGGGCGTATCGAGCAGGCAGCGCTTTCCGCTCTTGTCCAGTATCTCGCCACCGGCGGCCCAGACCCACGGGTAGATGCGCGCGCCCCAGAAGTCGATGACGCATCCCATGCGGCTCTTGTCCGGATCGGCGCTGTTTACGGTCAGCTTCTTGGCGGCCGCGAGGTAGTCGTCCCAGGTCCAGTTGTTGTCCGGGTACTTCAGACCTGCGGCGTCGAACAGGTCCCTGTTGTAGAAGAGCACGTAGACGGAGGTGTATCGCGGCAGGGAGAAGAGCTTGCTCTGATACCGGCACGTGGAGACGAGGCTGGGGTAGAAATCCTGGAGGTCGAACTTGGGATCGTCCTCGATCATGGTGTCCAGGTCGAGCAGCGCGCCCTTCGACGCCAGCGGCATGAAGAAGGCGCCGTGGATGGACATCACGTCAGGCGGATTGCCGGCGGCGATCATGGTCTGGAGCTTGTCCATGGCGCGGTCGCCGGGCTCATTGATGATCTCGACGTCGATAGTGGGATTCTGCTCCGCGAACTCCTGGCACAGCTTCTGGTTCAGGGCCAGCTCGCCGGGGCGCGTCCAGGTGAAGAGAGAGATCTTCACCTTGCCCGACGGCCCCGCGGGCTGGCCGGGCCGGCCTTTGCCACCGCAGCCGGCGAGGGGCAGGATCAATGCGATCAGGGCGATCCAGGCGTGCCTCATTGCTCTCGATCCTCTTTTGGCCACCCGGGGCCGGGCGGGCAGTTGTCGTCCACGGGGACCAGAGCGTCTTTGCGCGGCCTGAAGCCGCAGCTTCGGAACTCCTCGTCGCAGTAGCCCATGGCGTAGGGATGGCACTTCACGACCATGTACTTCGCGATCAGGGGGAACTGCGACTCCAGCGCGCGCCGGCAGCGCTGGAGCATCTCGCGGATCTCCCACTGGGCGCGGCTGCACATCCGGACGTGACAGACGTGGAGGAGATTGCGAAGGTTGCTGGTCCAGATCAGGTTGGTCTTGCCCGCGTTGGGGATGATGTAGCGAGCGTCCTGCTGCGCCTGTTCGCCCTTGATGCCGCGCTCCTTGTACTCATCGACGATCCCGCGGTAGTAGCTCACCGTCTGTGCAATGGTCTCTTCGAATCGCCCGCCGTCACCGGCGAGAGAGCGCGGCTTCACGAAGTACTCGGGGTCGCCGACGTCTACGTAGCGCTGGGACTGCTGGTTATAGGACGCCAGGCGGTGGCGGACGAGCTGATGGGAGCAGGCGCGGCTCACGCCCTCGATGCCGAAGGTGAAGCAGGGGTGCTCCAACGTCGAGCCGTGTCCCTGTCGGATCAGCTCTTCGAAAAGCCGGTTGCGAAGCTCATCGCGCCCGGCGCGGCGATAGGCTTCTTCGGCGCTTCCCTTCTGATAGCAGAGCAGAGCGGCCGCGACGACGATCCGCTCCGGCTCGGGCGTATGCGAAAGCAGCGTGACCTTCACGCAGTCCTCCCTGAGGGTCGTTAGGGCAGGGTTCGATTCGGGGAGGCGCGATACCTACCGGGGTCGGCACAGCACGCGAGCCTGCACCACCAGAAGGGGCAGGAGACTCGCTCCTGCCCTACGTCCGTTCCAGCGTGCCTGGGGCTACAGTGACGCCAGGATCGCCTTCGTCTGCTCGACCGACTCGGCGAGCGCGTCGAGGCCGCGGTCGAGCTGTTCCTCTGTGATCGTGAGGGCGGGTTCGATGCGGATGACGTAGGGGTTGTTGAGGGTGTAGGCGGCGATGACGCGGCGCTGGGCGAGGCCGGCGATGACGAGGCCGGCGATATCGGAGTCGGTGAACTGGACGCCCATGAATAGACCGCGGCCGCGCACGTCGGAGATGATGTCGGGATGGCTGTGCTGTAGTTCACGCAGCGTAGAGAGCGCCTTGTCGCCCAGCGATGCGGCGCGCGCCGGCAAGTTCAGTCGTTTGATCTCGCGCACTGCGGCGATGCCGGCGGCACAGGCGAGGGGATTGCCGCCAAGGGTTGAGGAGTGGATGAGCGGGTTGGTCTCCAGGGCGGCCCAGATCGCG
>JBEKKD010000562.1:0-3112 GCA_050010895.1 Armatimonadota bacterium | reverse complement strand
ACAGCTCGCGCGCCAGGTCGAAGATCCGGCTGCCGGGACGCTTGTCCAGGCAGTAGGTCACCACGCCGTCGCACTTGCCCTCCCGCCAGGCCCGCAATGACATGCGCAGCCATTCCGCCATCCGCTCCGGAGAGGCCGGATCGCCGTGCCGCATCCGGAACTCTTCGGCGTCACCCGCGGTCATGACGATGAACGGGACGTGGAAGCGGCGCCGCGGCGCCGCGACGGCGCGCCCGAAGCTGGTCTCGAACGCGCCGCGCCGCGTGACCCGCCACCGCTGTGGCGCGGCCAGGTCGGTCACGAGCTGCAGGCCTTCGGCGAGTAGATCGCGCAGGCGCCAGCGCACGCCGAAGTTGCTGACACCGCGCTGGTCCAGCAGCCGGAACGCGAGCGTGACGTTGGTCTTCCCACGGGTGAGCGGCGTCACGTCCACGGTGACCTCGCGCCAGGCGCCCGTGCCGCCGGCGACATCTGCTTCCCAGGCGACCACTCCGTCCACGAGCAGTTGCTTGACGTGGTAGCCCGCGGTGGGACCGGTGTAGGTGTCGCGCTCGCGGAAGCGGATCTCACAGCGGCCGGAGGAGGTGACATGCACAGACCCGCTGGCCATGACGAAGTCCCCCGCGTGCGATGATGTCTCCGGCGGATAGCTCATCTCCGCGGCTGAGGCGACGGGCGCGTCGTTGAGCACGCCCCACGCTTCCTCGATCTCATCGCGGCCCTGTGGGTAGGCGACGACCACGCCATCTACCACCTCGCGATAGTCGCTCACGAAGGCCGGGCGGATCTCGTCATAGTACATCAGCGGGTAGAAGCCGAGATGGGGGCTGATCCGCCTCGCCCGGGCGCGCATCTCGCGCACGTAGGCCGGGGTGAAGAGCGAACGGTTCTCGTAGAAGTCGTCGATGACCCAGGCGGTGAGGTTCGGATGCTGGCGCGAGCGGTGTGCGATCTCCTCCGCCCAGCGCTTGTAGTCGAGTCCGAACGGGTGCGGGGGCGGGCCTTCGCTGGGCGGCACCAGATACACCCACACGTCCAGCCCGGCCTCGGCAGCCTTGGGGAGGAAGAGTTCCAGATCGTCCCAGTCCGAGGGGGCGTGGTAGACCAGCCAGTAGTAGGTCGTCACCCCCAATTCCTTCAGACGCGCTACCAGGGCATCGACATCCACCCGACCGTCCGGGAGGCGGGGCTCGGCGTCATAATCCGCCTGCGCGCCGCGCCACCACGTTGGCGTCTGTGGCCGCGCCGAGACGGCGCCGTAGACGGCCGGGGCCCAGAAGGCGCCGAACAGACACAGCAGGCAGACGCAGATATCGACCTGAAACAGCTTCACAGCCGCCACCCTCCCGTCCTCCCGAAAGTGGGTCTCCTCGCAAGCGAGTCCGCTGAACCGCATCAGAGAACGTACTGATCCAACGACAGGCAGTGGTGCAGAGCCTGGTGCGCGGAACGAGGAGGGAGCGGCAGAGCTGGCTGCCAGCCTACCGAGCGCGCACCACCGCCACCCACTGGCCCGGGCCAGGAGTCTGCAGGTGTGCACACGCGCCGGCCTGCATCTGCGGCTCGCCTACCCAGTCCCCCCGATCGAGGCTGTACCAGCGGAGGACAACGCCAGAGCAGCCTGTGACGTCGAGATCGGCCGCTCCGCCATCGGTGAAGTAGACGGCATACTCCGCACCCGGCTGGGCGAGGCCGTAGGCGGTGTTCTCGCCCTCCGTGTGCAGCAGGTCTTGGCGCGGCTCGCACGCGAAGATATCGAAGGCCGCCGTCACCGCCCGCGCACGCCGAATATGGTGCCGGGCCGCCTCGCTGAAGCCGAGGTGCTTCTCATGGAAGCGGGCGGAGGCGGCGCCGCCGAAGAGGTTGCGCCAGAAGCGTGCGATCCCCTCCTGGTTAGGGCCGAAGTAGGTGGAGCCGTCCGTGCCGTAGACCTTGACGTTGCTCAGCGGCCGGGGATGTGCCGCGATGCGGGTGCGCACGTACTGGATGCCGTCGTAGTGGATGCGGCCGGCCTTGATGTTGTTCTGCGCGATCTCGATGTAATCGAAGAGGTCGGGCCGGTCGATGATATGGAGGTGCTCGGGGTCGCGCATATCGTTGGGGTCGCGCATCTCCGTCAGGTAGACCGTCTTGCCGGCCTCGGCCGCCTTGCGCCGGACGTAGCGCGCCCAGTACTCGCCCCACTTCGGCGTCACCATCGTCTCGTTATCCATGCAGTAGAGCACGTGCTCGTAGCGCAGCGTGTGAGAGAGGATCCGGTCCACGAAGCGCTGCTGGTAGCGCAGCACCTCGGTCAGGTCGTGCTCCTCGGGGACGGTCCAGAAGAACGAGTTCTCGGCCTGCGAAGGCGGCGTGTCCACCGCGGTCGGAATCCCTGTGGACTCGGCCGAGTAGTTCACGTTGTTCGCCGGGTTGAAGGGGTTCACCAGCCACGTGTCGCGGTAGTAGTCGAAGGTCGCCCACAGCTCGCAGTCGGTGACGAGGCCCCGTGCGTGGGACTCACGCAGGTAGAGCTCGAACCGCTCCCAATACTCCTCGTTCCACTGATCCAGGTCGTAGCGGTCGCCCACACGGGCGAAGGGCCAGCGGTTGCTGCTGTGCTGTCCGGACATGAGGCAGCGCATCCAGTTGCCGCCCACTGCCACGAGCGCGTCCAGGTGCTCGACGAGGTCCGGCAAATGGAAGACGCCTACGTCGTTGGGCCCTTCCGCGCAGGGCGACCCGCCCAGCAGCAACACCGGCGTGCCGTCGCAGGCCCAGTAGTACCTGTTGCCGGAGTAGATCCCAATGCCTCGCCGCTGTCTGCTCATGCTCTCTTCCCTGCACGCCCACTGCCCGCGAAATCCTGGCACAGACGCGCCACCACGCACCTCTCAGAGGCTGAAGCCGTCGCGCCCGTGCGATCGTGTGCGGCAAGTTTCGTGCTCTGAAGCCCGCTGCCCTGCTGCCCGCCACGCCCGCCACGCTCTCGGCGGTGTACACCCGCTCACCGAACGCCCATCCCGTTAGGCGCGTCGGCCCACGGCCCCAACTGCGGTGGGCACCAGTATCCCATGCCCTGCGTCGCGAGGCCCATGCGGTACTGGTGATTCTGAAGCAAGGTCACCTTTCG
>JBEKKD010000561.1:0-3127 GCA_050010895.1 Armatimonadota bacterium | reverse complement strand
TCCATCCAGGAGTAGCTGGCTCTGCCTTCTGGCAGGGCCGCTTTGCGCTCCAGATTCACACGCATGGGCCGCTCCGTCGAACCGTCGGGACGCAGGCGCCGCAGCGGAATCCGCAGCGTGGTCGACCACCCGCCGGCCCCGACAGATGAGGCCGCGGTCCAGGCGCTGTCACCTAGCTCATAGCCGTCCGATGCATCCCGTGCGCCATCTGCCGAAATGGAGAACGACTGGCATGGCCACAGCCGCCGTGGCTCGATCCGAAGGGTGACGGTCTCGTCCGGCAGCGAATCCGGCGGGGCGGCAGCAGCCAGGACACAGCGGACAGCGACGTACAGGGCGCTGTCATCATGACAGGCCTTCCATAAGGTCTGGACTGCCGGCGTCTTCTGGTCAACGCCGAGTCGCTTCCCGTCCCTGACCTGGAGCTCAGCTTCCGGCAATCCGTCCCACCCGTGCCCATCGTACCTTCCGTCCAGCGTCGGCGGTGTGGTGACCCGCCGGCAGTGGTACAGTGGGCCCTGCGGCCGCTGGCCGGTGAAGGTTGTCCAGAGCGGCTCGCCAACCCGGATCTGGCGTGCAACCTCAGGAAACTCCTTGTCCAGGAGACGCTCCAACTGCTGCATACGCCATTCGATCTTGGCGGGAAAGTACTTGTAGCCTTCCGTCTCGGAATGGAAGCCGAGTCGGGAGTCGTCCCTACAGAGCTCAAGCAGTTCAGCATCTCGTACCAGCTCACGCTTGACGATGCGCTGCATCGCCGCTAGGAGCATCTTCTGTTCCGGCCGCGGCTTCCAGGGCAGTTCCTCGCGCATGGCATAGAAGCGCAACACGTTGTAGCCGCTTTCGAACTGGATGCCCAGAGCTGTAGCCACACCGATGTCGCGCCGTCGCTCCTCATCGTTGGCGTAACGTGGCAGCAGTCTCCGTAGAATCGCAACACCGCGGTTCCAGCTTCGTGCCATTTCCCGGCAGAGATCGAGGATCTCGTCCAGCGTGTGGGTGTAATAGAAACACTCGCCGATGCGATCGCCACTCGCGGGGTGGGGCCTCTGGGTGATGCCAGAGGCGATCTGCCACGATGGACTGATGACCTGATCCGCGGGCTCGAGGTGCAGCGGCCACACGACGGCGTCGTGCATCGGTCCATACCAGCCGAAGATGTGATTCAGCGGGAAATGGCTGTAGCCGCGCTGGAACAGCTTCCAGGCTCTGACCACGGCCCTGGCGTCGTCACCCCAGTCGCGCCGCGCCATGGACATCAGGAAGCTGTCTTCCGTCTTGGGGAACGGGGCGAAAGCGAGTTCCCCGGCGGACTTGGTCATGATGCCCGGGTAGTTGCCGAAGTACCAGCACTGCATGACTCCACTGACCCCCAGTTCGTGCATGGCCTGGTACTTGCGATAAAGGTGTCCCGGGACGGGCAGGAACGGCGCGGTGGCGACCTCGTGGCTGCAACCGACCTGAAGCTTGGCGAACATGCGGTTCCCATTCTGCACGGCGGCCTTAGCGCAGTCCGCAAACAGCTTGCTCGGGCCGATATAGGACAGCCAGTAGTCGAAAATCCGGATCTTCCGCCCGCACTGCTCGCCCATGGCAGAGGACTCGAAGTTGTGCTGGAGGATGACCCCCTTTGGCAGGCGGCCGGCCGACTCCAAGGTCATCTCGTCACCCCAGGACGAGTACTGACCATAGGGCCATGAGATGCATTCGGCGTTCGGGTCGGCGGCGTGCATGCCGCGCGCCATGGCGGCCATAGTGTCGTTAAGGACTTCACTGGGCTCGCGGTCCTTGCAGCGAGGACACGAGATGCTCTGCGCAGATTCGGAGTAGCAGTGGGAGCCGTGCTCGCCGACGCTGATGTTAATGATGCCACCTAGGCCGGGTACCTCGGTGAACAGGTTGCGCATGGCTTCTTCGAGATAGGCCAGGGCCGTGGGGTTGCTGGTGCAGAAGTAGCGATGGTTCCCCCATCCGTCCCCTACGAGTTCCGGATGTGCTTTGGCGACCTCGCTGTCAGCCGCGATGGGCATCGGCTCGTTGCAGTAAGTGTAGATCTTGATCCCATACCGGGCGCAGCGCGCGACGGTCTGGCGCAACTTGTCGAGACGCGGCCTCGGGTCCCGACCGTATTCGGGGATGACTGTCTGCGGGCAGATCTCGGCGAAGTGGATCGTGAGCCAGAGACCGTTGACGCCTTCGTGGGCCAGACGGTTGAGATACTCGTCGGGGTAGTAGTTGACATTGTCGGTCAGCTCATCCCGGTTCTTCGGCGGCCGATGGATGGGGCCGAAGAAGCATCGGGAGATCCGCGTGCGGATAACGGGACGGCGCTCCACCGTCCCGACCTTCAGCAAGGGGCCGCCCGCTCGGAGCATCTCGTCCTCGACGAAGAAGATTCCCCGCCGGATGCCCTCCGTGTCACCGGCCAGGATTTCGCAGCGGTCTCTGCCTACGACAATGCGGTAGGCCTCACGAGAGTCTGTACTGATGCGTCCGGTGACTATCCGATAGGACCCGGTTCGACTAACGCCAGCGGCTGCCAGGAACCGGTCCAGGTCTTCGTAAGCGGTTCCGAGAACGCCGCAAGGGTCCACGAAGCGGGCCTGGACGGAGACCCCATCTTTGAACGCGACCTCACCTTTGCGGGGCTCTCGGGGCTGCCATTGGGTACTCTGCCATAGCGGGCGCTGCAACTCGTCGATGAACGTCCAGGCTGATTCTGGCGGCTGGACCGGTTCAGTGGTCAGTTGAGACATGATCTTCCCTTGGTGCGTTTTCCGTAGCGCAGGTGGCACGTACCCGAGATCCCCTGATGAGTCGCTGTAGCAACCCGAACCTCCCTGCCCAATCAGTACGACCACACGGGCGCCAGTTCGGCGCTAGCGGCTGTCCTCCTGCCTCCCGTTCCTCAGGCAAGAGCTCACAGATGGTGAGAGCGATTTGGGTTCAGGGGGAATCGGTGAGCAGCAGACGCAAACAGGCTGGCAGGAGCGACTGCCCCCGCGCCGCCCATGTTCCGAAGAGACTCATCAGCCCCATCTTCCTCTGGGAGCCTTTGTGGGAGCGAGTGCCCCCGGAGATCTTGCGAGCCACCACCGCCGGCCGCAGGCTGCACTCCGCGAGGTTG
>JBEKKD010000560.1:0-3132 GCA_050010895.1 Armatimonadota bacterium | reverse complement strand
GAGCCGATGGAGGAGCCTCGACCTCGCCGGGCGATGGTGATCTCGACGCTCTGGCCTCAGGTCGCGATTCTCACCTTCATCTTCGGATTCGCGGTGCTGGCGCTGCTCGCCCGACTCGTCGCTGTCGAGCATCCGCCGATCCCCGAGAGGGTCGTGCGCGAGGACGGATCGGTGCTCTTCACCGGCGACGACGTCATGGCCGGGCAGCATCTGTTCCAGCGGTATGGGTTGATGGAGTTCGGCACCATCTTCGGGCACGGGGCCTACCTCGGTCCGGACTTTACGGCCCAGTACCTGCACGATGCCGCCGGTGCCGCCATCGAGCACTATCAGAACAGCGGGCTGTCGCTTCCCGATGCCCGTGCCCGTGTGCTGAACGAGTTCAAGTCGAACCGCTACGACGCCCGCACTGGTTCTCTGACATATTCACCCGGGCAAGCTGTGGCCTTTGAGAAGCTCGTCGCCTATTATCGAGATTGGTCTGGTCCGCCTGAGAAGCAGCAGGGACTCCGCAGGCCACACCTTGCCGACCCCGATGATGCACGCCACCTGACCGCCTACTTCTCATGGGCGGCGTGGGCTACCGCGGCACGGCGGCCGGGGGCCGACTTCTCCTACACCAACAACTGGCCCCCGGAGCCGCTCGTCGGGAACGCTCCCACCGCGCAGGCGATCCTGTGGAGCGTGCTCAGCCTCATCGCCCTCCTCGGCGGAAGCGGGGTCGTATTCCTCGTGTTCGGTCGCTACAACTTGCTCGGGTGGCATCGCGCCGAAGAGGACACCCCAGGCCAGCAGCTCCGGTTCAGATCGCCGGAGGAAGTGCGGCTGTCGCCCGCACAGCGCGCCACCGCCTGGTACTTCCTGGTGGTGGCGGGGCTGTTCCTGGCGCAAGGATTGCTGGGAGGCGTCAACGCGCACTATCACGCCGACCCGAGCGGCTTCTACGGCTTCAACTTGTCCCAGTGGCTCCCCTACAACCTGAGCCGCATGTGGCATCTCCAGCTCGCGATCTTCTTCATCACCACCAGTTTCCTGGCGATGGGCATCTTCATGGCGCCCATGATCGCCCGCCGCGAACCCAGGCACCAGGAGAAGTTAGCGATAGCGCTGTTCGGGGCGGTGGCGCTGGTGGTGATTGGGAGCCTGATCGGGGAGGCCGCCAGCCTGAGGAATCTCATCGGAGGCCAGGGCCCGTGGTTCTGGTTCGGCGCGCAGGGCTGGGAGTACCTCGACCTGGGCCGGTTCTGGCAGATCCTGCTCACGCTCGGCATGATGATTTGGGTGGCCATCCTGGTGCGAGGGATGCGGGCCGCGCTGCCAGGCGAACACCCCGGCAACATGCCCTATCTCCTGCTCTACAGCGCCCTCTCCATCCCGGTGTTCTACGCGGTCGGCATGGTATTCGGGAAGAACACGAACTTCGCAGTGGTAGACTTCTGGCGCTTCTGGGTGGTGCATCTCTGGGTGGAGGACTTCCTCGAGCTCTTCACCACCATCATGGTGGCCTACATCTTCGTGCTGATCGGGGTCGTCCGTCCGGTCACCGCCACTCGGGTGGTATACCTCGATATCATCCTCTACTCAATCGGCGGCGTCATCGGTACCATGCACCATCTCTACTTCAGCGGCGCTCCCGCAGTCCACATGGCTCTGGGCGCTTTCTTCTCGGCGATGGAGGTGATCCCGCTCATGTTGCTCACCTACGAGGCCTGGCGGTTCATGCAGCTGGGTCGAGATCGGCATGGCGGATCTACCATCTCCGTGCGCCCCGAGGAGTTTCCGCACAAGTGGGCGGTGATGTTTCTGATCGCGGTGGGGGTGTGGAACTTCCTGGGCGCCGGGGTCTTCGGGTTCCTCATCAACCTCCCCATCGTCAGCTATTACGAGATCGGGACCCAGTTCACGGCGAACCATGCGCACGGGGCCTTGATGGGCGTCTATGGCATGCTCGCCATCGGGTTCCTGATGTTCGTCGCCCGCTACTTCATCCCGCCCGACCGCAGGAGCGAGCGTGCCATGGCGCTCTCGTTCTGGAGCCTGAACATTGGGCTGACGTGGATGCTCTTCGCCAATCTCGCGCCGATCGGGGCCTTGCAGCTCTTCGACAGTGTCCAGAACGGCTACTGGCACGCCCGGCAGGCTGCGTTCTTCGCGCAGCCCGCCCTGCGCGTGCTCGAGTGGCTGCGCCTCCCCGGTGACCTGCTCTTCATCATGGGTGGAATTCTGCCCGTGGCTTATCTGTCGCTGCGGATGTTCGTCGCGCGGAACCGCTACGCGCAGTTGCCGGAGGGGGCCGAGACGGAGGAGTTCATCCAGTTTCACGAGTAGGGCCGCGCTCAGTGGACGCATTGCCTGTTGCTCTGGCCTCCTGTGCGGGCTGGTGAGGCGGACATTCGGTCCGGCGCCAGGCGAGCTATCATCTGCCAGCTAGCTGGCCGGGGGCTGCCGGATCTCGCGAAGAGAATCACGTCGGCTGGCATTGCCATGCCGGAGGCGACCGGGGACTCGTGTACCTGTGGTTGCTTCTGGCCTTCCGAGCTCAGCAGGGGATCCTACAGTGAGGAGGCACAATGGCCGGGGACATCGATGACGGTGCCTGCGTGAGAATTCCAGACGGTCGCATCGGGCGTGTCCGTGCGGTCACGAAAGATGGCGCCAGGGTTCGCGTGCGCCGCAAGATGAGCAATAGCCACCAGTTCCTCACCCTTCCGCGCGAGCAGATCGAGCGGGTCGATTGCCCCAAGGGATGAATGAGCCCCGAAGGCTATAGACGCTACTTGAAGATCACCCTCGCCAAGATGCGGCAGCGTCGCGCGGCCGGCGACGAGACGAAGCGCGATAGATGACGGTCCGGGACGATGTACACGCTGGGCCACTCGCCGACTCTGGCCATCGCGCGCACATGGCGCCAGGTTGTGCGGTTCGCGTCACAGGCGGCGGGGCTGGCGGGCCGAAGTTGTCGAGACGGCAGGAGCGACCGTTCTTGACAGGAGACACGCTCCTTCCCTATAGGAGACGCGCCATGCTCACGCATCGATTGGCCGTGCCATTCGCGATGGTCGCCGCAGGGGTCTGCCTGGCAGTGGTGATCGCGCTGGGCGGCACCGTGCGACCGACGACCGAGGTCGGGAA
>JBEKKD010000559.1:0-3134 GCA_050010895.1 Armatimonadota bacterium | reverse complement strand
GCTGGCTTCAGCTTCCTATAATGCAGTCAGGTCCTACTTCGGGAAGGTTGGTGGTGGACAGAACCATCCCCGAAAGGAGGACCTAACCATGTCCAGTATGGTGCAGACGCCTCACCGTCGTCAAGCAGTGCCGGAACCGATCCAGGGAGTGGTAGTCGGCATCGACATCTCCACAGGCCGCATCGATTGGCGTGCCTGTTGCTTGGGAGAGTGGGGAAGCCACCACCGGGTGGCCCAGGGGGAGGCGGGGTTTCTACGGTTGGAGCAGCACGTGCAGGCCGGAGCCGAAGGCGGTCAGGAGGTGTGGGTGGCGCTGGAGTCGACCGGCCCCTACGGGCAATGCCTCCAGGAGTGGCTGCTGGATCGGGGCTGGCGGGTGGTGCTGGTGAATCCCTATCACGTCAAGCGCAGCCGCGAGCTACGCGATGGCAATCCCCGCAAAGACGATGGGAAAGACCCGGGGGTGATCGCCGATCTGGTGTGGCAGGGCAGCTACCGGAGTGTGCGGCGGCTGTATGGGCCCTCTGCGGAGTTGCGGGTCGGCTTCGGGGAGTGGTGCTCGCTGGCCAAGAGCCGTACCGCGTTGCGCAATGAAGCCCAGGCGCTGCTGGAGCTGTGGTTTCCGGAGGTGCTGCGGCTCTTCGCCAATCCGCTGGGCAAGAGCGTGCAGGCGCTGATCGGCCGCTATGAGAGCCCGTCGGCGCTGCTGCTGGCCCTGTGCTACGCGCTGGCAAGAAACCGCGTGTGCTTTCAGGCGACTCGCTGGTGTGCGGAGGCGGAGACGGCAGACGGTGGCGCGGCACTGCAAGGGACGCCGACGGAGACGTGACCTTCTGCTTCAGCATCTACCGCTGCCGTCTCGTCTCCGCGATGGCCGATGAAGGAAGGTGACGGCTCGCCTCTCGCAGGGGAGACCGTGCCAGAGTAGGGTTGCCACGCAGCAGAGCGGGAAACGTCGCCGCGACCAGTAGTGGTATGCGAACGCGGCCCCTCAGGGGCGCTCCCGCGCGTGCGTCTGCCCGACGATGAACAGACGCGAGAGGCAAGAAAGGCACCGAATGGGGCTTGACTTAGTAAGAGTAGTGCCGCGCTCGGCAGCGGAGTGGTGGTACGGGTTATGGGTGCGGCTACCCTCCCCAAGGCGCGACAGACCCCCGGGCGAGGGACCAGAGCCGAGGGGGTTAGCCCGAGTCCCGGGGGTGCCCGGGGGCCGTCGGCTCGTGGTTTCGGCGGCCGGGGCATGGCTCCTCTCCCTGTGTGGACACATGGCCCGACAGCGAAGGGCCGCGGGATCGCGGCCCGCGGCAGGCTACCCCGATGGGGGCTACCATCCGGAGTACGTATGCACGCGGGACCCAATGGCGGTGTATGTGGCGAGAGCGTTCAAGCTGCCGCCATAAGTGGGCCGGGCTGCCCCCGCGATCCGTGGCCTGCTCGCCCAAGGGAGCGCAGGACGGCGCACGATGTTGGCTTCAGCACCGCATTCGGGGCGGACGTGGGTAGCGCCGTGGTGCCTTCGCAGCGGAACTCATCGCCCTGACCCGCCACCAAGACAGAGCACTCTGACCGTCACGGCGAAGGTTCCCCGGCCTCACCGAGGAATCAACCTCCCATCATTTGCTGAGAGCACGCCCTATGGCCAAACTCGCCCGCATCGCCGATCTCCACGCCAGGCTGGCGACCAACATCCGCTGCGATGTGCCGCGGGAGGAGTACTTCGACCACATGACCTTCCGCGCAAATCGGCGCCCGCTCTTCACGGAGATCTTCGGCCCGCTCGTTGGACTCAAGGAGGAGTGGGCGGCGCAGGGCGCAACACCCGAGGAACTGGACCTCTCCGCGTTCCAGTATCGCTATGCTCAGTTCGGGTATCTTCCGGTGACCACGGGGTGGGTGGGGGAGAACCAGGAGGAGATCCTCGAGGAGACGGACGCGATTGTGCTCGCCCGCGACGCCAGGGGCCGCTTGGTGAAGGTCTACAAGCAGACGGCGTCTCTGCCGCTCCCCCTCGAGTACCCGGTCAAGACCATGGACGACTGGCTCCGCCTCAAACCGCACTATGCGTTCCACGATGATCGCATCGGCGCGGACGTGCAGAAGCGGGCCCACGAGTTCATCGCGGCGGAGCGGGTGGTGACCGTGGGCATCCCGGGCGGCTTCGCCGAACCCCGCGAGCTGATGGGTGATACTGAGCTGTGCGCCGCCTACTACGAGCAGCCCGAGCTTGTGCACGATATCATGCAGACGCTCAGTGATACCGCCTTCGAGGTGCTCGAGCGCGCGACGCGAGAGGCCCCGGTCGATCAACTGCGCGTCGGGGAGGACCTGGCGGGCAAGAGCGGGCCTCTCGTTAGCCCAAAGCTGGTGCGGGAGTTCATCGTGCCCTACTATCGCCGCATCTGGGACATGCTCTCGGAGCGGGGGGCGCGGGTATTCGCCCAGGACTCCGACGGCAACACGGAGGCGGTGATCCCGGCGTTTCTAGAGGCCGGGGTGAACGTCATGTACCCCGTGGAGCCGGCAGCCGGGATGGACATCGTCAGGCTCCGCCAGCAGTACGGCACGCGTCTGGCCTTCATGGGCGGCATCGACAAGCACGTGCTTCGCCGCAGCAAGGAAGAGATCGTCGCCGAACTTGAGTACAAGATCCCGCCGGTGGTGCGCACCGGCGGATGTGTGCTCGGGCTGGATCACCGCATCCCGAACGGCACTCCGCTGGAGAACTACCGCTTCTACATCGCGAAGGCCTGGGAGATCATGGAGCGGGAGGCGACGACGCTGTGAGGCAGCGGGCGTATAGATCCAGCCCATACCTACATGAGTCATGCCGCGTGCGAAGGG
The DNA here is from genome assembly GCA_050010895.1 of Armatimonadota bacterium. Taxonomy (GTDB): domain Bacteria; phylum Armatimonadota; class Hebobacteria; order Hebobacterales; family Hebobacteraceae; genus JBEKKD01. The sequence continues at coordinate 293 of JBEKKD010000559.1, read as the reverse complement.
GCGAGGTGCGGTCGCCATCGACGTCCGGCCAGGGCGCGCAGCGGCAATGGCGCGGTTGATGCTCGATGACGATCGGCCTGCCTGCTGCCGGCGGCGAAAACACTCCCGCAGGTCCGACGGCCGCGCTTCGCCAAGCCGCCCAGGCAACGCCGTTAGATCGGATCTCGCTTGACATGGGGTCAGTGGGATGCTAGTGTTCAGTCCCAGAAATATTTAGGTGATATGGAGCGAGCACTTGCTCGGGGGTTTTGGTCCAGGCAAAGGGCGTCGGGTTCTGCTCCCAGGCCCGCAGA
>JBEKKD010000558.1:0-3137 GCA_050010895.1 Armatimonadota bacterium | reverse complement strand
GCGCGCGCGACTTTTTTCGATCCGGTGACGTGCGCCGCGCATCGCGACACCCCTCTCGCCACGGGCAATCTGGACGCCTTGTAGCCCCTCTGGTGACGTGCGCGACGCATCGCGCGAATCGCGCTCCAATTCCGAATTCGTTCGGAGATCGAAAACTGGCTTGCTGCTTGTACGACTAAGCGCTTGCTTGCTATCACCCGCAGCGCGAAGTCAATATCCCTCGCCCTTGTCCACCACATTCAGCAGCGACTCCCCCGCCGCGTACCGCCTCACGTTCTCGCTGAACAAGTCCATGAGGCGCTCATGCGACCGCGGCGAAGAGCCGGATGCGTGGGGCGTGACGAGGACCTGGGGCATCTCCCACAGGGGGCTGCCGATGGGGAGGGGTTCCTCGGCGAAGACGTCGAGGCCGGCCCCGGCGATGATGCCGGCTTTGAGGGCGGCGATGAGGGCGGGCTCGTCGATGAGGCCGCCGCGGCCGATGTTGATGATGTAGGCCGCAGGCTTCATCTTTCCCAGCTCCTCCTCCCCTATCAGCTTGTGCGTGTTCTGCGTGAGGGCGGAGCAGAGGGCGACGTAATCGGACTCGGCGAGCAGCCAGTGAAGATCGTCCGCGCCGCGCACCTCGTCAGCGAACTCCGACGGCAGCTCCGGCCGGCGACGCGTGGCGATGACGCGCATGCCGAACGCCTTTGCCCGCCTCGCCACTTCGGTGCCGATGCCGCCCAGGCCGACGATGCCGATGGTCTTATCAATCAGCTCATCGGGCTCAGTGTCGTGCGACCAGTGGCGGCCGATCTGGTTGCGCAGCATCCGGTTGAAGCCCCGGCAGAAGTGCAGCACGAACGCCATCACGTGGTCGGCGATGGGGATGGCGTAGACGCCGGCCGCGTTGGTGAGCACGATGGAACTGGCGATGAAATCGGGCGTCATGAAGCGCTCGATTCCCGCGCCGCCGGATTGAACCCACTTCAGTCGGCGCGCGTTTTTCCAGAGCGCATCGGAGAAGTGACCGGCGAAAACGATCTCCGCGTCGCGCGCGCTCTCGATGGCATCTTCGCGGCTCTCAGAACGCTCAACGATGAGGCCGTCCGAGATCGCGGCCAGCCGGGCCATATCCTCGTCTGCCGCGTGGAACGTTACCAATAGCTTCACCGGCACTTACGTGTCCCTCTCGATCATATAGCGCGCCACCGTCTCCAACTCGCGCTGCCACGCGGGCCGCAGGCCGGCGGTTCTCAGGTGCTTCGCCAGCGCCTCATCGACCAGCGCCGCGGCGACGCGCTCGCACTGGTCGCGGATGCCATTCCGCTCCATCACCCCGGTGATCTCAGCCACGTCCTCATCGCTCCCTGCCTCACCACCGAGGGTTCCGATCAGCCGTCGGTGGAGCTCGGGGGAGTCGATCGACAGCGCCAGGATGATGGGCAATGAGCGCTTATTCCGGCGCAGATCGCTGCCAACGGGCTTTCCCGTTTTCCGCGGATCGCCCCAAAGACCGAGGATGTCGTCCCGGATCTGGTATGCAACCCCGATGGATGCGCCGAAGTCCCCCAGGGCGGTCACGACCGTGTCATCGGCTCCGGCCACCTGAGCGCCGATGGCCGCGGCAGCGCGGTAGAGGGCGCCGGTCTTCAGGCCGACCATCTTCAGGTAGTCTGCTTGGCCGAGATCGTCGCGGCCTTCGTAGGAGATGTCGAGCTGCTGCCCCTCGCACACATCGAGCACCGCCTGGTTCAGGTCCTTCAGCGCGGCGGCCACGATCTCAGGCGAGGCGGAGCCGGCCAGCCGATCCATCGCCAGATTCGCGAGGGCGTATACCGCGTCGCCGGCAGTGATGGCGTGCCCAACCCCCCACAGCTTCCATACCGTCGGCCGTCCGCGGCGCTGCTCGTCTTGGTCTGCGATGTCGTCGTGCAGCAGCGTGAAGCCGTGCGCGAGTTCGACTGCGGCGCCGGCCGGCGCCGCGCGCTCGCGCTCGCCTTCCGCGGCTTCGCATGCGAGCAGGCAGAGCCCGGAGCGGATCCCCTTGCCGCCGGACCGCGTGACTCGCTTCCCGCTCGCGTCGGCGTATCCGAGGTGGTAGCGGACCATGTCGTACAGCGGCATCTTCGCGCGCGAGGCCAGCGCCGCGCGCATTTCCGCGTCCACGAGGGGTCGGTATCGGGCGAGGATATGGCTCACTGCTGGTGTCGCAGGCATGACCTTTCGTGGTTCGCTGTCGGGGCAGCGATGTCCTCGCCGATGACGCGAGAGATCGGCCGCAGGGCCTCCGAGAAGGGCGTTCCGGCTTGACATCGCGGGGCTTTGGTGGTACCGTGCCGATGTCGGGTGTGACCCGGATTTAGGAACGGGTCTGAGCGTGGCGGCAAGGAATATTATAGCCAGTGACCCTGCAGCCTTCCGCCGGTGACGTTCGGACTGCGGAAAGGAGTGGCAGTGGTTACTGGTAAGGTCAAATGGTTCGATGACGGCAAGGGGTACGGGTTCATCGAAACCGAGGAGGGCGACGTCTTCGTGCACTACTCGGCGATCACGAGCACCGTGCCCGGCCGGAAGACCCTCTATGAGGGCCAAGAAGTCGAACTCGAGGTGACGACCGGTCCCAAGGGGCTGAAGGCGGCCAACGTTCGGGTTCGGTAATCATCGCTCCAGTTTTCCACTGTCAGGCCCCGGCCCGTTGGCTGGGGCCTGACTCATTTCCGGCGACCCGCTCAGGCAGGCGTGTTGCCCCTTGGCACGTGTTGTGTCCGAAATCGTTCCCAGCGAGAAGGAGTTCACGGAAGTGGCGCTGAACTCCTAGTCATGCCGGGCCTTTCCCAGGGCCCAGCCGCGATCCCGGTTGTCGAGGGGGCGTATGTGGTATCCGAGCATCGGGTGACAGTGTACGTAGGAAATCTTCCGTGGACAACGACGGAGGATGATCTCGCGTCACTCTTCGGGCAATTCGGGCCTGTCGTTGACGCCCGGATCATCCAGGATCGGATGACGGGGCGCTCGAGGGGCTACGGGTTCGTCGAGATGGCGGGAGGGGACTGCGTCTCCGACGCCTGCGCCAAGCTCAATGGCTACGTGCTGCAGGGGCGGGCGCTGCTGGTCAGCCTGGCGCGACCGAAGCCACTCCGGCAGTAGGCGCG
>JBEKKD010000557.1:0-3138 GCA_050010895.1 Armatimonadota bacterium | reverse complement strand
CGCATCTCTCCGGATCAGCCCAGCACGCTCGCAGACTCGCTCCCGCCCGGAGGCTACGGGAGAGGCGATCTTCTCTGCTGCCAGTGGGGCCATAGGTGCCGTTCTCGCGCCACACCGTAAGGCCAACACGAGCCTCGGTTTGGCTGCCCGGGCCCCTCTCCTGTCATGGCACTCATGTCAGCCTCTTTCGCATGCGCTTCAACTCGGCCCTGGCCCCGTGTTTCTCTACGTGCCCCATCTCCTCCAGCATGGCGGCTGCCTTCTCCATCTGCCGAACGGCCAGCCTCAGCCTTCCCTGCCTCTCGTCAACCAGCGCCAGCCCCCAGAGTGATATCGCCTCACCAGGCCGGTCTCCCAGGTCGCGCTCGATGGCCAGGCTCAGGCCGTACAGCCGGCGGGCTTCCTTCAAATCGTCGCGAGTGTGAGCAAGCCTGCCCAGTTGATGCAGCGTCGCTGCCTCACCTTTTCTCTCCCCGATGTCGCGTCTGATGGCCAGGCTTAAGCTGTACAGCCGATGAGCCCCTTCCGGATCACCGCGGGTTTCCGCAAGGCTGCCCAGTTGATGCAGCGTCGCCGCCTCACCCCTGCTGTCGCCCACATCGCGGGCGATTGCGAGACTCTCCTGGTACAGGCTTTCCGCGTCCTCGATGTGGCCGCGGCCTTGAGCCGCTCGCCCGAGCTGATCAAGAGACGCCACTGCATCCCCTCTCGCTCCCGCTGCGCGAAAGACCTCCAGCGCCTTTCGTAAGCTCTGTTCCGCCTCGTCCAGGTTTCCGCGGCTCAACGCGACCATGCCCAGGTGACTGATGCTCCGGGCTTCTCCGAGCCTGTCGCCTAGTTCGCGGCTGAGAGCCAGGCTTTGCCGGTACGACTCCTCGGTGTCATCCAGGTCTCCGTGTGACTGCGCCACCCACCCCAGCATGTGAAGACAACTCGCCTCGCCCGGCTTGTCACCGAACTCGCGAGTGATGGAGAGGCTTTCTCGGTATAGGCGCTGAGCCTCTGCGAGCTCGCCGAGGATCTCTGCAGCGGCGCCCAGAGCGTATAGCGGCCCTGCCTCGCCGGCCCTGTGCTTCAGCTCACGCACGAGGCGGAGACTCTCCGCGCTCAGCCGTCTGGCCTCCGCAGGCCGGCCGCGGCTCAGGGCTAGCATGCTCAAACCGTGGAGAGACACGGCCTCCTGAAAGTGGTTCCGCGTCTGCTGCGCCGAGGCCAGGCCTTCTGAAAGGAGCCTCTCGGCCTCCCCCAGGTCGCCACCGCTGTGCGCTTCTCTCCCCAGCCGGTTCAGGGATTGAGCCCGGTTGAACTGGATGATGCGACGCCGCCCGCGGACAATAAACAGAACGAGCGCGCTCGCGGCGAGGGCCACCAGCAACCAGCCGCTGTGCGCTGACCAGCCCGACTCCACGGCCGAGATCACCATCCCCTCCCCCCGTGGGTCTGATATGCCTGCCACCCGCCCCTCGTATCCCCCCTGCTCCAGCAGTTACGGCGGAGCCCTGAGCTTCACCTACTGCCCTGGTCGCGCGCCGCGGTGAACCTCGTGCGAATTCGGCTCCGGAATTCCACCGGTCGGGTAGTGGAGTACGACTTCAGGCTATCGTCTGATGGGCGCCGGCTGGCGAGGGAGGAATCGCGGAACCCACCCCTGTAGCAGACCGTTCAGCGTCACCCATGGTGATCCCAGAACTCATTCCGGTTGGCTGATTGCCTCCCAACAGTCCGTTCAGCGGGCCCCGCAAGTACTCTCCTCTTCACGCGGCTGGCCCAGGTGCAGGTCGCAGTATAGGGTATCGTCAATCTTGAACGCTAGCAACCCGGAGCGTGTACCCCTTTGCTCCATCCGCTTCACAAATTGCACCATCCGCTGACGGTCTTTCTCCGCGGTGAGATCATGAGCCATCCAGTCAACGGCCATCAGCACCTCCCACACCATGACTTCTTCGATCGGCTTCGCCTCCAGACGACTCAGCACCATGCGCGCGAGACGAGGGCCCCCAACCGCGACCCACGAAGATTGGCGTACTGACTTGTATCTCGAGAGCAGACCCCCCGCGATGATGTCTGCTCTGCGCCCGAAGGCTCCCCGGACTTCATAGCACAGATCCGAGATCGCTCTCTGCGCGAGGCGCCAGTCCGGCGACGCGGCTGCGAGCAGCACGGCGGCTTGCAGGCCTGTCGCGAGTTCCTTGGGCACTCCGCCCTCCCCAATGCAGCCGTCGCTAAGTCGGATCATCCGCCGGTAGGAGCGGTAGTCCCGACGCTTCATGAATTCATCCAGAGATTGCTTCAGTCTTCGGTGTCGTAGCTGCATTAGGCTATATCGGCAAGGTGTTCTGATGCTCGGGTTTGCGCGCCCGCTGCCGCTTCACCGCGGCCCTCATGCTGACCCCAAGAGAAACCGCGCAGACAGCTAGCCCTGCGCCGAATGTCAGTCCAATTGTTAGCACGGTGCGGTGGAACAGCGCGTCTAAGGATGCCGTCGTTCGTACGGTGAGGAGGCGAGACCCTCCGCAGGCCCGCATCGTTCTTACCGCTCACCGCCACATTCTACCAGCGGCGGGGCGGGAAGGGAAGCCGTCCAGTAGCCCTCCTGATCGCCGGCCGTCCCCAGCATCCCCTCCAGCTTCTCGACCGCGGCCAGCTTGGTGCGCACATCCGAGTGCAGGTATCTCGCGGTGGTCCCGATGTCTGCGTGCCCCAGCAGTTCCTGCACGGTGCGGATGTCGGCACCGGAGCGGATGAGATGGGTGGCGAAGGTGTGGCGGACCTTGTGGGGGGTAATGCCTTTGCCCGTGAGCCCGGCCTTGCCTAAGGTGCGCGCCAACATCCGGCTGACGGCTCTGCCGCAGATGGGCTCTCCGAACTGGCTCACGAACAGCCGGTGACTCTGGGTCTGAACCCGGTGGGGGAGGTACTGCTCAATGGCCGCCACGGCCTGATCGGCGAGAGGCACCACTCGCTCCTTCGCCCCCTTCCCATGCACCAGCAACTGCCGGTTCTCCAGATCCAGATCCTCTAGCCTGCATTATTCATGAGGGTGAGTGAAGGAGTGGTTGAAGGCGCTTTCGGATGGGCGCGAGGGAAGGCGGGCGGTAGGTTGACCGCGATTCTCCGAGCGGGAGTGCCCACAGGGCC
>JBEKKD010000556.1:0-3145 GCA_050010895.1 Armatimonadota bacterium | reverse complement strand
AAGCAGAACGCCCGCCTCGATGGGCTCAAGCAGCGGCGGTACATCTCGCAGCAGCAGGCAGTGGCCCACTCCGGCATCGCCGTGAAGGGCCTCCCCGAACTTGATCAGCTCAATGAACTCCTCCCGATTGCCAGGTCGCCGTTCCTGCGCATCATAGTCATACACAAACTGAGCGACTTGAGTCTCGAGCGATGGCAGGCTCGGCGCGCGGTACGGCACGTGGCTGTCCGTGCTCACCGCGCCCGCGCGCTCGTGCCGTACCGCCTCAACAAACGCGCGCTGCACTGACTTCGGAAACCGCGCCACCTCTGCAGCGTAGTCGACCCGAGCTCCGGCTGCTTCCAGCGCCCGCAGCAGCTCCTCATCCTGGAACATCATCCCGACGGAATCCAGCACCTCGAAGATGCTCTCCTCGAGGGTCTCCATGTCCGGCTTCGCGGGCAGGTTCACCTGTAGCATCACGGCCTCCCTTTGATAATCCGCGACGCCAGCACCGCTTGATGCCGAGCCGAACGACTCGCCCGGCCTACAGTGCTTTCCTAGGGCGTTGCCAGAGGTATTCCCGGCGGCCGCTGATACCCCTCTGCGTGAGGAACGTCGCGTTCTGGCGGCGCGCCAGGTGACATCAACCAGTCCGGAGATGTTCTGCGCTGCTTGGCACGACGACGCGGCGGGGACGCGGTCAGCTCGCAGCGAATCAGGATGCGGTGTCTGAGAGTGCTAGGAGCTGAGAACATGAAAGGCGCCGTGTATCTGGGCGAATGCGAGATCGAGGTCAGAGAGTTCCCAAAACCGGAGCCGGGACCGGGGGAGGTGCTGGTCGAGATGAGGTCCGCCGGGCTCTGCGGCAGCGACCTCCATAAGTACCACAGCGACCGGGTGTGGGCGGAGGAGAGGCATGGGATGATCGCGGGGCATGAGCCCGCGGGCATCGTAGCTGAACTGGGCACGGGGGCGACCGGCCTATCGGTTGGGGATAGGGTGTCCGTGTACCACTCCCTCGGTTGTGGCCACTGCGCGTACTGCCTATCCGGTGAGCCAGTATTCTGCGCGGAAGAGGGAGCATTCGGCCGGACGCGGGATGGGTGTCACGCCGATTTCATGCTGGCCCCAGCGCGGCACTGCCTGCCGCTGCCAGAGGATTTTTCCTTCGACGTCGGCGCGGCGCTGGCGTGCACCACGTGCACGGCCTTTGCCGCCGTGCACAAGTTGCGGGCTCGGGCCGCGGAATCCGTGGCCGTCTTTGGCCTCGGGCCAGTAGGCCTGACCACTCTGCTGATGGCACAGGTCATCGGGTGTCGCGGCATCGGCGTGGAGGTGAACGCCTATCGGCTCGACCTGGCCAGGCGCCTCGGCTGCGACGTGCTGGTGAACGCCCAGGATGCCGACGCGGTTGAGACCATCATGGATCTGACGGATGGCCGCGGCGCAGACGGCATCCTGGAGTGCTCTGGCAGTGCCGCGGCCCGAACCCAGACTGCCGAGGCGGCGGCCAAACGAGGGCACATTGTTATCGTAGGTGCTGGGGCGCGCGAGGTGACTGTCGAGGAGCGCAAGATCCTTAGCAAGGAGCTCACGATCCAGGGCAACGCAGTGTTCCCCATGCGTGCGTACTTCGAGGCCATCGAGTTTCTCCGAAGCCACCCGTTGCCGCTGGACGATATGGTCACTCATCGCTTCGCCATCGAGCAGGCACCGGAGGCATTCGCGTTGTTTGACACCGGGAACACCGGCAAGGTAGTCTTCGCTTGGCAATGAAGTGAGGTAGATGAAGGTCGAGGACGCCGGTCGCGAGTACTGGAGAACAGCCCGATAGAGTCGACTCCTCGGCTTCCCTGCGTCGCGCGCAGATGAGCTCTGGAACACTACGAATCGAGGGTATCGAAGGAAGAGGATGACCCAGTGGCTGGCGTGTCTGGCGAGCACCGCAGGGAGATGCACGTGCTCTGGATCCAATGGCTCATAGTGCTTCTGGTGCTGATGGCCCCAACGGGTCTCTGGGCGTATTAAGTTGCGCCAGATGGCAGTGACGCCGCCGACGGCTCGGCTCGGAACCAGTGGGCGATAATTCAGCACGCGGCCGATGTCGCCAAAGCTGGCGATGCAGTGTATGTGGCGCCAGGTGAATACTGCGCGGCAATGACTGTAAGAGTGAGCGGTACCGCCCATGCCCGGCTACGCTTCGTATCTGAAACGAAGTGTGGCGCGAAGATCAGGACGCGCGGGGAGGGCGCTTGCTGGACTAACTACGGCGGATTATGTGGATATCGAAGGCTTTGACATCTCGGATGACGCGTCAGTCGGGATTGCGAATCAAGGCTCCTATGTGCGCATTCTTGGGAACCATGTGCACAACATCCCCGCACTCGGCACCGGGACTAACGGCGGCGCCGACATCGTGAACGGCAACTACAAAGCGCACGACTCAGACATCATCGGGAACGTAGTCCACGACATCGGGGATGCCTGCGGGCGTCAAATAGCGATGGGTGTCCCCCCGAAAAATGCTATCCGAGCCTTGTGAGAGCTTCTCTTCGCCTCGGCGCCCTGGTATTCTGGTGGACATGAAAGCGGTCTCGAATTCCCTCTGGCACCTTCGCAGTTGTCTGGGTGTGCTGCTCCAACTCGTCGGCTACCTCCTGAGATTCTGCTGGGCACTACTCCTGCCGCGGGCGGTGACGGCGGCTCAGCTGGTGGCAGTCCAGAGCCAGCTGGCGGTCGAGTTGAATCGGTCATCAGGCCAGCGGAAGCGACACAGTCAGTTCAGCCCAGCCTTTCGCATGCTGTGGGTGGTGCTCTCGAAGTTCCTGGACGGCTGGGAAGAACTCGTCCATCTCATGAAGCCCGAAACGGTGAAGCGCTGGCATACGCGGGCCTTCCGCGCCTGGTGGCGATGGAAGTCGAAGGCGGGCCGGAAGCCGGTGGCGCTGGAGATCCAGCAACTGATCCGGCGCCTGAGCAAGGAGAACCCGCTGTGGGGGGCGGAGCGAGTCCGGGAGGTGCTGCTGTTGATGGGCTACGAGGCCCCGGGAGAGGACACGGTCCGCAAGTACATGGTGAAGCCCAGCAAGCCGCGCCCGGCGACCACCAATTGTCTGACGTTCCTGCGAAACCATCTCGATTGCTCCTGGGCGATGGACCTCTT
>JBEKKD010000555.1:0-3149 GCA_050010895.1 Armatimonadota bacterium | reverse complement strand
CCAGGAGCTACTACGTCTACATCCTCACCAACCGATACGACACGCTCTACACCGGCGTGACCAATGACCTCGAACGGCGCATGTACGAGCACAAGCAGCGCAGTGTCCCGGGGTTCGCCAGCAAGTACAGCATCACGCGCCTCCTGCACTACGAAGAGACGAACGACGTGTGGACGGCCATCGAGCGGGAGAAGCAGATAAAGGCGTGGCGGCGGTCGAAAAAAGTTGCCCTGATCGAGTCTGACAATCCCCTCTGGAAGGACCTGAGCGAAGACTGGTCCTGAAAGGCGTGATTCCTCGCTGCGCTCGGAATGACACAGCGACGAGCATTCCCAAGCAAGAACCAGGCAGGTACCCGTTCTCTGCCCTGCGGCCCATCAGTTCGGGTTCAACGAGAGGGCAGGAGTTGGATCCTGCCCTCTCCCAACTCCCTTACTTGTCCCCCGGCATCCAATGCTCGTCTTTGCCCCACCACTTCACCGTGCACCCGACCGACGTCGTCTTCGGCACGCTCACTGGCTTGCCCGCGAGCATTTCGTCGAGAGCGGCTCTCAGGTCCTGCCGCTTCACCTTCTTCGCATCATCGGGGCTGTCGTCGATGCGGCCGTGATAGGCCAGTGTGCGGTCCGCGCCCAGCAGGAACACCTCCGGCGTGCGTACCGCGCCATAGGCGCGCACCACATCCTGCGTGTCATCGCGGAGATAGGGGAAGTTGAACCCCTTCTCCTTGGCGCGCGTCACCATGTGCTCGAGGCTGTCGGTAGGGTGGCCGTCGGTTTCGTTGCCGTTGATGGCGACGACCTGCACGCCCTTGCCCGCGTAGTCCTTCTGAAGCTGGATGATGCGGTCTTCACACTGGATCGCGGTCGGGCAATGATTGCAGGTCACGATCACCACGACCGCCTTCTTGTGGGCGAAATCCGAAAGGCTGTGGGTCTTCCCATCAACGCCTTTGAGGGAGAAGTCGGGCCCCTTCGCGCCGATGTCGATTGTAAATCCCATCACGTCTCCTTTTCCGTCTGCGGCGCCGTCTCATGCGCGGCCGCGTACTGCGCGCTTACGAATATGCCGCACTCGCAGAAGCCGTCTCGCGCGATGTCGGCGTGGTGCTGCGGGCACGGGCAGATGTTCCCCCGATCCTTCACAGCATCCCCCGTGACTTCTCGACAGGGGCAGTATGCCCTGCCGGTAGCGACAACATTGCGCACCAGACCGACGATCACGTGCTCGACCGTCACGCCGTCGGGATTCAGGCAGTACGGGCCTCGTTCCACGTAGCGGCGAACGGTGCGCTCGACACGCTCTCGCGCGCGGCTTTCGTCAGTGGGCTGCTCTCTGCGCATACAGAGAGACTAGCAGTTTGCCTGAAGCGACGTCAACGCGTTTCCGCCGCGTTCGCGTTCGATTTGTTGCGCTCACGCCCTCAGCGCCGCTCTGACAGCCCTTTCCCAGGCCGGACCTCTATAAGCGAGCACTTACCTACTTTAGTGCCGTCCCTCTGTGCTATACTGTGCGGGTCGGCCGGCCCTATCGGGGCCGTATATCAGGACCTGCGCTCAGGCGCAGAGGGGGTGTACCATGGGTGTTCGTGGTCTCTGGCGGATCGCTGTGACGGCGGCTGTGGTGGGGCTCATCGCTTCTCTCTCCGCGGTTTCCTCCGCAATGCCGATTCCCGGGAAGTTGCTGTGCATCGGGACTGTAGTGTACTTCATGGAGGGCGACACCGATAACATCACGCCCGCGCCTGCAGGGCTGTTCTACAACGGCGACATCTCCCCGAGTGGAACCGCGGTCGCGTATATGGTCGGGGTCACCGATACCCTCAAACATGTCTGGAAGGCCGATATCGACGGCTCGAACCAGGTGAATCTGACGGCAATTGCCGGTTTCACGGGCGTCAACTGCTTCCCTCGCTGGTCGCCGGATGGAAGCAGGATCGCCTTCCAGCACTCCGAGCCCGTAACAGGCCAGAAGGCGTGCGACGCGGGCTTCCATCTCTGGATCATGAACTCCGATGGCACCGGAGCCTATCCACTGAAGTCGCCAAGCGTCGGGCTGACCACATATCCGGTCTGGATGTCCAATGGCGGCCGGCTGCTCTGCGAGTCCTCAGCGGGGATCATCTTCATCAACACCGACGGCACGGATGTTCAGATCCTGCCCAATGTGGGCGCGACGCCCGCGCTGTCGCCCGACGGCTCCAAGATCGTCTCGTCAACGACGGAATATAGCACGGCCGATCAGGGGAACTGGCGGCGCCTGGTGGTGACGAACGCCGACGGCAGCAACCCTCAGGTGCTGGTCGAGCGGTTCATCTCCGATGCGGATGTGATCGCGCATCTCACGCACCTCGGCCTTCCAACTGACGCCGACACCATGGCCGGTATGGTAGGCAACATCGGGCCGGTCGAACCACAATGGGCGCCTACCGGTGGCCTGATCGTATTCAGCGCGGCGATTCCGCTCGATGTGCTGGGGCCTAACTACGACCTGCAGCGTGAGGTGTGGATGTACGATTTCTCGACCGCCCAGGCTACCCAGATCACCACAAACACCTGGTCGGATTCCGGGTTCAGTTGGCACGGCGATAACACCTATGCGGATCACCCGAGCGTGACGGTGGACAACACGACTGTGACCTTCAGTGAGGTGTCCGCGCCGGGCCTCACCACCATCATCGCCGATAGCGCGCCGCCGCAGTTGCCGAGCGGCTACCAGCCCGCCGGAGCGTTCTACCAGATCAGCACGAGCGCCGGGGTGACCGGGCCGACCGAGGTGGTGATGACGTACCAGGACGGGGCCTTGCCGGTCGGCCTGCCTGAAGGCGAGCTCTTCATCCTGCACTACAACGACGCGGGCTACTGGGAGGATGTCACCAGCTCCCGCGACCCGGACGGCAACGTGCTATCCGGCAGCACGACCTCGCTGTCGGCGTTCGGGATGGGAGGCTTCGTCCCGCATCACTTCTCCGACGTGCTGCCGGGCGGTTTCGGCGCTCACGGTGTTGACCCGTTCTGGGCCTATTCCGCCATCGAAGCCTGCCTCGCCGCCGGCATCGTCCAGGGCTATTCCGACGGCACCTACCAGCCGAGCGACCCGGTCACCCGCGATCAGATGGCCGTCTACATCTCCCGCGCGCTGGCCGGCGG
>JBEKKD010000554.1:0-3155 GCA_050010895.1 Armatimonadota bacterium | reverse complement strand
AGCGGGTACGACGTGGGCAAGGAAGTGGTGGTGCCGGCGCTGCTGAACCGGGGGGTGAAGAAGATCGACGTGCTGGTGATCTCGCACCCCCACGAGGATCACGTTGGCGGTCTGGGGGCCGTGATCGAAGCGGTGCCGGTGAAGATGGTGCTCGACCCGGAACTGGACTACCCCAGCAGCATATACGATCAGCTTCGCGCGGATATTCAGAAGCGCAACATCCCCATGAAGCGGGCGACGGAGGGACAGCAGATCAACCTGGGCGATGGCATCCATGTGGATGTGCTGAGCCCGCCACAGCCGCGGCTCGCGGACACTGGTTCAGATGTCAACAACAACTCGGTGGTGATGCGGCTCACGGACGGGCCTCTGAGTATGCTGTTCGCGGGCGACATCGAGCAGGCAGGCGCATTTCGAATCGCGCGGCTGGGAGATGCGCTACGCAGCACGGTGCTCAAAGTGCCACATCACGGGTCCTATGGGGCCGCCATCCCGCAGTTCATGAACGCGGTGCGACCGCAGTTCGCAGCCATCAGCGTCGGCGCGCATAATGAATACAACCATCCGTCGCAGGAGATGCTGGATGAGCTGAAGCGCGTTGGCGCGCAGGTGATGAGGACGGATCGCGACGGCGCGGTAACGATCAAGTTCCGCCCGCCGAAGTGGTGGGCGTGGGGGTATGGCACCGGGAGGAAGAAGGGCAGGACGGCGTCGGGGCAAGTGGAGGGGCTTCGGCACTGAAGTACCGAAGCAACGAAGGCAGTCGCGGGCGCGGCGAGGTGAGACGGTGAGACCAGAATGTAAGCCCAGGGCGAGGATACTGGATTCGGTTGCCGCGGACGAGGTGGTGGCCGAACTCTACGCGCGGGGGGCGGATGCGGAGGCGGTGCGCGCCATCGTCGCGCGGGGGATGGCGCGGGCGATGCTGGTAGGGCCGCTGAAGCTCGAGGATGCTCAGGCGCTCCGGAAGGCGGCCGCCGAAGCCGGCGGCCTGGCGGTGATGACGCGGCCCGCGGGGAGGCAGGACCCCGGCCGCGCGGATGTCGTGGTGATGGCGCCGACGGAAAAGTTGAGTGCAGTCGCAGATGGGCTTGGCGGCGAGACGGGTGAGAGGATGCGCGCGGCGATGGCGGGGTTCTTCGCGCCGGTTCAGCGCGTGCTGCGATGCCGCGGGCGAGACCTGGCCCTGGGCGCGAAGACGCTGGTGATGGGGATCATCAATGTGACGCCGGATTCGTTCTCCGGCGACGGTCTCGGCGGCAATACCGCGGCCGCGATCGCGCAGGGCACGCAGATGGTCGCCGATGGGGCCGATATCCTCGACGTTGGCGGCGAATCGACGCGGCCGGGCGCGGATCCCGTGAGCATTGAGGACGAAATCGCGCGGGTGCTGCCGGTGATCGGCGGGCTGACGAGAGAGGTCGATGTGCCGATCTCGATTGACACGTACAAGTGCTCAGTCGCTGCGGCGGCGCTGGCGAAGGGCGCTTCCATCGTGAATGACATCAGCGGCCTGCGTTTCGACACCAACATGGCGAATGCGGCGGCGGAGGCGGGCGCAGCCGTGATCGCGATGCACATTCGCGGCACGCCGCGAGACATGCAGAAAGACCCGAAGTACGATGACGTGATCGGCGAGATCAGCGAGTATCTCGAAGAGTCGATTGCGTTGGCTGAGGCGGCGGGACTGACGCGAGATCGGATCGTCGTTGACCCCGGCTTCGGGTTCGGGAAGACGCTGGAGCATAACCTGGAGCTGCTGCGGCGGCTGCGGGAGTTCCGCTCTCTGGGGTGTGCGGTGATGATCGGCACCTCGCGCAAGTCCAGCATCGGGAAGCTGCTGGGCGACGCGCCCGCGGACGAGCGCATCATGGGAACCGCGGCCACTGTGGCGCTGGCCATCGCCGCGGGAGCCGATATCGTGCGCGTACACGACGTAAAGGAGATGGTACAAGTGGCGCGAGTAGCGGACGCGGTGGTGCGGGTGCAGCACGAGCCGCCGGCAGGAAGCGAGCACAAGTGGGCGCACCAGAGATAGCTGACTTCGGTTTTGGTGTTTCGGCGCTTCAGTGCCGAAACGGTGCTACCGCGCGCGGTATCGGGACTGAAGTCCCGATACACCGGCAGATACCGAAGCAACTCGGGGGCGCGGCTTGAGGCGCGCCTACCTCGCCCTCGGCTCGAACGTCGGCGACCGGCTGCAGTATCTTCGGGATGCGATTTCGCGGCTGCGCGGGACGCCTGATGTGAACTTGTTGCGCCTGTCACGCGTCTATGAGACAGAGCCGGTGGGCGTGGCGGATCAGCCGCGGTTCCTGAACATGGTCGCGGAGGTGGAGATAGGGGAGGAGATCAGCGCGCGAGACCTGCTCCGCATCGTGAAGCAGATCGAGTCGGATGTGGGAAGAATACAGCGGGAGCGGTGGGGGCCACGGGAGATCGACATTGACGTGCTGTTGGTGGGCGACGAGCGGGTTGAGGAAGAGGATTTCGAGCTTCCGCACCCGCGGATGTGGGAGCGAGCGTTCGTGATGGTTCCGCTGGCTGAGCTGGCGCCGGAGGTGCGGGGTCCGGGCGGGGAGACGGTGGGGATGATAGCGGCACGGCTCAAGTTAGGGGAGAGGGCAGTGCCTTTCCCGGCAACGGCGGGCGAGCCGCCGGACACAGCGGGCACTCGACTCCCGGACATTCGTTATGCGATGCTCGCCAGCGCGGGTGCATGTGGCTTCACCGCCCTCGGATTCTACCTCTGGGGGTTCACCCGCTCACCGGGTATCTATGCCTTGCTTGCACCGTTCATCATCCTCTCCGCCCTTCCTGCACCCGGTTTCCTGCTTGTGGGCATGATATTGCGCCGACGGCAGCCCTTGCAGGTGTTGCTTAGGCTGGCTGTGTTGGCCGGCGTCGCCGTCTTGATGCTGGGGGCCGGCCTGGTGGGCGGTACCAAGCTGTTCAAAGTGGGCCTACGCCAGGGCATAACGAGGGTCGTCAGCCTCGACGATCTGCAGGCCGCGGCCGTCTCGCTGACGAATAGGAGCAAGGGACCTGAGGGATCGCGCCAGGTGCTTGAGAGGGATTCCCCCGATCTTCCGGATGCCTTCCGGAAGCTGGGATCCGATCCCGTGGTCGTTCCGGGACCCGCCGACGAGGCCCAC
>JBEKKD010000553.1:0-3156 GCA_050010895.1 Armatimonadota bacterium | reverse complement strand
AGCGCGCCGCCGGTCGAGTGGGTCGCATGGCCCGGTGACGGATTCCCGCGGGGCGGACGCTGGGTGTCCGCGACCAGCGGGATCGTTGAGTATCGTTGGTATGAGACCGTTGGGGATGCGGAGGAACCCCGGACGCGCGCCTCACAGAACTGAGTGCGGATGTCGGATGGCAATGAGGCGCGGCTGGCAGATCCGCGTCTGCGCGGCCCTGCTTGACCTCGCCGGATGCCTCGGCAACCCGTCCGTGAGCCCACTGTCCCGCTCACATCTGCCGTCGCGCCGACGCCCATAAGAATCAGGGATGGCCTGATCCGACCAGGCGGCGTCCCAAGCCTGCTTGGCAGGCACATCCGATATCGTAGAGGCCGCCCGGACTCCCGGCATTCACCGTCAGTGTCCTCGCTGCTCCCCCCGGGCCACGCGCAGGTCGAGGGCAAGGAAGATGGAGGCGCCGAGCTGACCGGCGAACGCCAGCCCGGCCGGGGCGGCTCCGATGCCAAGCAATTCCTCCCCGCCGAGTGCGAACCATACGGCTACCGCGAAGAAGGCGGTACCCAGGGAGGAGACCATGAGGGCGATACCGCGGTACCGTAAGGCCTTGCGTAGACAGGCCTGAACGTACGGCGGCCAGTTCCCGGCCGGCGGTTCACGCTTTCTCCCGCGCATGCCTCTCATGAGAAGCACTCCCTCGGTCGCGGTGGCACTTCGCATCTTGGTCGAACGCGGAACTGAGAATCCCGGCGTCCCTGGTTCGACTCTGGGACCCGGCACCAGGAGCAGTAGCGCGATGGCTGAGGCTGTGGTCTTTGCCGCGTGAGGTTGAGACGCGCTCATCTCGGTCAGTACAGGTGGCCCTCACGAGGCTACACGATTGGCCTCGGGGGGGCCGAGTGTGGCTACCAACTCGCTCCCCACTGCTCCCGCATCGCGATTTCGGCGAGTGACTTCCGCTGCTTCGGCCTCGCCTCATCTGCCGGGTATCCCAGCGGCATCAGTTCCACCACCTGCACCTTCGCGGGTATTCCCAATAGTCGCTTGACCGGGGCCTGGTCGAAGGCCCCTATCCAGCAGGTGCCCAGTCCCTCCTCAGCCGCTTGGAGCGCGATGTGCTCGAGGGCGATGGCCACATCGATACTGAAGCAGGTCAGACCGCAGGACATGATGTGGTCGGTGCCTTCGGCACAGGCCACGATCACCACTGGCGCTTCGCCCACGAAGGTCTGGTTGTGGGCTGCCTGCGCCAGCGCCTGTCGGGTCTGCTCGCTCCGGACGATAATGAAGCGCCACTCTTGGCGGTTGCTCGCCGAGGGTGCCAGCCGCGCGGCTTCGAGCAGGCGCAGCAGCTTCTCCTCCTCGACCGGCTTGTTCTGGTAGCGGCGCACGCTGTGCCGCGTCTGGATTGCCTGCATAACGGTCATGAATCCCTCCTGCGCTACTGAGCGATCTGCCGGAAAAGATGACTGCCGCACGTGCCGTTCGAACCCGCGAAACCCGGTATTGGTTCGGCCGCGGCCTGGCAGTGTCCCAGAGCTCATCCACGCCTGATCTTCGCCACGCAACAGGCCAGCATCTGTGCCCGGGCCTCAAGCGCGGCCATCAGAACGGGTGCAATCTCAGCGATGTTGTTCGCCCCTGAGCAGAGACCACCTGCGTGTGTCGAGCGCCCGTATTGCCGCCCAGGGCGGGCTCAGGCTGAGTCCCTCCCGTATCATCGGGGACGGGTAGGCGGCGCCTTCGGACGCCGCTCTCTCCAGCGGAGTACACTCGGCGCATATGCGATGAGCCGCGGGCCACTGACTCCCAGCCGAGGGAGCAGCCGGAGTCAGGGGTGGCGGGGCCATTGGCGACTACACATGCGCCGCTGGGTCTTCTGCGTCCCTGTCGCGCTGCGCTGACAATGTGGGATCAGAGATCCTGGATTGCCCCAGTCCACCACTTGAGCTACTGCCATCATGTGGTAGTTTCATCGCAGCTTGATCAGGGTGAAGCCTTGAGAATCGCTGCGAGCGGCAACGGTCTTGCCTCCTGGGCCGCGTGCATACCAGATCACGCGGCCCTGCCGCGTGTCTGCGGCATCGCCGAGAAGCGGTGAGGCCCGCCGGAGATCTGCATCGCCGCCGAGGCGTTCGAACTGTGGATCTGCGCTTGGGTACGTGTGGCTGGTCATTCGCCGACTGGAAGGACACGTTCTATCCGCCCCGCACCAAGGATGAGCTGGCCTACTACGCCGGCCAGTTCGACGCGGTTGAGATCGACAGCACCTACTACCGGATACCGTCAGCCAAGTCCGTGGATGCCTGGCGGGAGCGCACTCCGCGCGGATTCCTGTTCTGCCCCAAACTGCCCGGTGAGATCACCCATGAGAAGATGCTGGAGGGGGCCGATCAGCAAGTCGCCGCGTTCACCGATGTGATCTCCCGGCTGGACGAGAAGCTGGGCCCGATCCTGGTTCAACTGCATCCCAGCTTCGCCCGTGACCAACTGCCCAAGCTCGAAGCATTCCTCTCGCATCTGCCGGCGGGCTTCCGCTACGCGGTGGAGTTCCGGCACCGGTCCTGGGCAGATCAACCCGATGCGCTGCAGCTCCTGAGTGCCATGAACATGGGCCTGGCGATGGCGCATCACCCTTGGTACGCGCGTATCCGGGAGGTGACCGCGGACTTCGCCTACCTGCGGTTGCTGGGAAGACGGAATGTGTTCCCTGACTTCGGCCGCGTGCACACGCCTCAAGACGACGCCCTGAATGAGTGGGCTGGCTTCCTGAAGTCGCTGCCATCACAGGTCGCCCGCGCCTTCATCTTCGTCAATAACCAGTTCGAGGGCCACAGCCCGGCGACCATCGCGCGGTTCAGAAGCCTGCTGCCCCAAGGCACGGCGCAGCAAGTGCGGGAGGACGGGCCGACATGTCCCGCGATAGGACACGAAGAACGGGGATGGGCGCATGACTCGTCAGGTGACGTACCGCGGGCCTAGTGGATGAGCTTGAACCCGATCTCCACTCCCATGTTGAGCGTGAACCCAAGCTGGATGGTGAGGTAGGCGAGCGCCTCTAGCCACCGTGCGTTCTTGAGGGGCCCCGCGTCTACGCCATCGAAGCCGATGTCGCGGGCGAGTTGCAGAACTTGCGCTCTGGCCTGCGCGTCATCGCCCGCCGCA
>JBEKKD010000552.1:0-3165 GCA_050010895.1 Armatimonadota bacterium | reverse complement strand
CAACGTCGCATTCCTGCCAGGTTCTGCAGGGCGCGATCACTGCCCTTCCGCTCCATGCCGCGGTGGCAGGCCACCCCCACGGCCGGGAGCCCGCCCTTCGGCTTCGCTCAGGGTAAACTCCGGCGCTCCCCTACGGAATCCGTTTCGGGACTGAAGTCCCGAAACACCAGTACAAACGGCGTGATCCTTCGCTTCGCTCAGGATGACAATGGGGCAGGAGGCAAGTCGCCTGAGTCGCCTGAAGCTCCTGCCCAACCCAACAGGGGCGCGCTGCGCCGAGGGTGTGAACTGCCCCACCCCTCCTGCGCAGGGGTGGGCTACTGGCTACCCAACAGAATGCTACCTCCCCCGCTGGTAGCAGCCCACGTCCCACGGCCCTGACTTCGGGCGCGGGGCGCTGTCGAGGTCGTCGGTGAGGTCGGGGATGGGGGCGCCGGCGCGGAGGGCGGGGGAGCCGGGTTTGAGGTGGTAGTCGTGGGCGGCGGGGTCGATGAAGAGGTCGGCCGGGCCGGCGGTGAGGGAGTGGAGGTCGTGGCCGGTGACTTGCCAGTCGGCGAGGGTCGATCGCCACTGCTCGGGCGGGACGACGGTGGTGGCGTCGTCGGTGCTCATGCGGTCGGTGACGATGTTGTGGTCGCTCGCCTGGAGCGCGCCCGCGCCCCAGATGGTGATGGAGCCGACGCGGGGGTTGGCGTTGAGGAAGATGTTGTTCATCAGCACGTTCGCGGTCGGGTTCGGCTTGCCCTCATGCGCGCCGATGGTGATCGCCCAGCGGCCGTCGTCCGGCATCAGCACCGTGTTATTGCACACCAGGTTGCGGCTCGATCCCTCGGCGGCGTCGATGCCGTAGAGCGTGATGCCGCTGGCGTGATTGTCGAAGATGAGGTTGTTGCGGATGACGCTGTCGGAGACGCCGTCGCAGTTGATGCCACCGCCGCCGCCCCGCCCATTGCCCCAGATCACGTTCTTCTCGACCAGGGCGTGGTTGATCTGGCCCTTCCCGCCCATGTTCAGGTCGCCGTTCATGTGAATGCCGCAGCCGTGGTTGTCGTGGGAGCGGTTGCCGCGGATGATGGGATAGTCGCCGCTGTTGGCGTGATAGATCCCGTGCTCGCCGTTGGCGTAGCACTCGTTGTTCTCGATGGTGAGGTGGTTGCTGAACGAGGTGACGATGCCGGTGACCCGGGAGTCGTGAACGGTGCAGTTGCGCGCGGTGACGTAATCGCTCTGGCGGAGCGAGATGCCGTAGCGGATCGAGTCGGCCACCTCGAAGCCGTCCACGATCCAGTAGCCGGGGACGCGGCCCTCCATCTCGACTTCGATGTTGTCGTGGTGGCTGTTCTCGGGGCCGGCCGCGTTCACCAGCACCTTCGCGCCGGGCTCGGCCTTCAGCGTGCACCAGGCGTCGGCGCGGGCGGGGTGTCTGACGCAGCAGCCGATGTAGGTTCCGGCCTTCACGAGAACGGTGTCGCGGGGATGCACCGAGTCCACCGCGTATTGGAGCGTGCGCCAGGGCTTCGCCGCGGAACCGGGGCCGGCGTCATCGCCGGCGGGTGAGACGTAGTAGGTGGCGGCGAGCGCAGCGCCGCCGAGCCAGGCTATCGCTAGCAGCGTCAGGACGGGCAAGAGTTTTTCGGTCATCGGGGTCCCTTTCGGATGTGCGGTAAGGAGTGGCGTCCGCAGGGCGGACGCCGATTATGGAACGCCAAAGACACAGGGGCAGGAGACACGCTCCTGCCCTACAACAACCAACGGCGTGATCCTTCGCTTCGCTCAGGATGACAAACGGAGGTCACTTTCCGGCGGAGGCGGCGACTTTGCGAATGGCGGTGGCCATGTCGTCCACGTCCTGCTCGGTGTAGAATTCGTTGACGGTGAGGATGGCGAGTTCGCTGAGCGATTTCTCCGCGTTCGGGCACAGGCCGGGTTTGTACTCGACCTTGCGGGAGGCGCTGGGACAGTCGAAGGGGTGGTGCGACGTGCCGAACGTGAGCTGCTCCGAAAACACCGGGAACGTGTAGAGGGGCTGGCCCAGCCAGGTTCCGGCGCTGACGCCCTCGGCGTTGAGGGCGGCGACGAACCGCTCGCGAGAGATACCGAGCTTCTCCTTCTGGATCAGCAGCGGGTAGTACCAGCAGGTGTTGCCCGACTTGGCGCTCTCAGGAGGCACGATGAGGCCGGCGATGCCGGTGACCTGCCGGGAGAGACGGTCGCTGAGGGAGCGGCGGCGGGCGACGAAGTTCTCGAGCTTGCCCAGTTGGGCCAGCACCACCGCGGACTGCAGCTCCGTGATGCGATAGTTCATACCGAGGAAGGCATGGCCGCGGGCGTCGGCGCTGCGGTCCCACCCCTTGTCGGAGAAGAGTCGGGCGCGCTCCGCGAGATCGTCGCGATTGGTGACCACCAGGCCGCCGTCACCGCAGGTGATGTGCTTCGACTGCTGGAGGCTGAAGCAGCCCATCTCGCCCATGGTGCCGGAGAGCTTGCCCTTGTACTCGGTCAGGTAGGCCTGCGCGCAGTCCTCGATGATGGCGATGCCGTGCTCTTTTCCGATGGCGAGGAACTCGTCCATATCCGCGGCCATTCCCCAGAGGTGCACGACGATGATGGCGCGGGTGCGGGAGGTGATCTGCTTGCGCACGGCGGCCGGATCGAGGTGATAGCCGTCCTTCACCACATCGGCGAAGATGGGGATGGCCTGCTGGAACAGGACGCCGATCACGGTGCCCATGTCAGACATGGCGGTGGTGATGATCTCGTCGCCGGGATTGGGGTTGATGGAGGCGACGGCGGTGTGAATGGCGGCGGTGCCGGAGGTGACGGCGTGGGCGTACTTCATGCCGAGGAGAGCGGCGAACTTCTCCTCGACCGCCTTGGTCTTCGGACCGCCGACGCGGAAGAGCTGCCCGGAGTGGATGACTTCGGAGAGATTGGCCATCTCCGCCTCGCCGAAGTCCTCGGCGCGGGATGGGAAGGGCTTGGTTCGGACGGGCGTGCCGCCATCGATTGCGAGTTTTTCAGCCATGTGACTGCCTTTCTGTGAGCGTACGTTTCACCACAGGGCGGAGAGTTCCACAGACAGGGTGGATTTTCCGCCTGGTTTCGGGGCTAAAGCCCCGAAACACCAATGCGCGCTGCCCTGGTGGCTCACAGCTCTTTCCGCAG
>JBEKKD010000551.1:0-3201 GCA_050010895.1 Armatimonadota bacterium | reverse complement strand
GGAAAGTCAGGCGGATGATGTCCCTCCCTGAGTGTCGGTTTCTGAGTAAGCGAAGCGGGTCCGTATCAGCAGGTCGTTGAGCGCCTGACCGGCAGACCCTCTGTTAGGCAGATGGCTGTGCTCGGCTGACTCGACCAGCAGCTCGCGTAGTCGGCGGTACTCCTGTTCGTAGAGCGCGACTTCTGCCGCCGCCAGCGGAGAGTGCTCAGCTCCGGCCGTTTTCCGACCGATCAGATCCGGAATGTAGGGGAGCGCAAACTCCTCATTGAGCCGAACCAGGTTCGCCTCCACCTCCCCAGTGCGCATGAGATGGATGCCGGACAGGAGCACCCGAAACAGGTACAGCACAGTCTTCACCTGCCGGCTCTCCTTCCGGGACAGTGAGCGCCACTCGTTCTCGGCGAACGACAGATAATGATGGTGGTGATTGCGGGTGATGCAGCCCTTCGCGACCTCCTTCAGCTCCTCATGCTCCGGCGTGGTGACCACGACCAGAGGCGAGTAGAGCTGCTCGAGCGCGTACCCATTCCTCTTCATCAGCAACGAGAGGAACTTCTTGATGTCATGGGTGACCAGGTCAACTTCGACACTGCCCGACGAACCGGCGCGTTCGATGGTCTGCGGGCCGGACTCGAAGCCGATCACCTCCCGCAGCGGAAGCACGTGAGCGCCGCGCAGGTCGTAGTCCGAATCGGCCGAGGGGAAGCCGTAGAGATGGGCGCCGCTCAACGTCACGAAGCAGAGCGGATAGGCTTGGTCGGCTAATACGGGCTTCAGTTTCTCAATCGCGATCATCTGCTTGTCGATCCACGTAGCTCACGAGCGCTCACGCGAGAACATCGCCATCTGGCTGGGAGAGCCGAGGGCGGGGTCATCCTCTCCGATCGGGCGCAGTTGCACGCGGTAGCCACTGCGCTCCGCCACCCCGTTCGCCCAGGCGGCGAACTCACCCCGACTCCACTCAAAACGGTGGTCCTTATGCCTGAACGTGCCTGCTGGCAGACTCCCGAACTTCGAATTGTACTCGGCGTTCGGGGTGGTGATGATCACCGTGCCGGGCCGGGCAAACTCGAACACTACGCGCTCGAATGCCGCCAGCCTGGGCGTGTCGAGGTGCTCGATCACCTCCACGACAGCGGCCGCGTCATACCCCGCCAAACGCTGGTCGCGGTAGGTCACTGATCCTTGGAACAGGCTCATGCGGGCCTGCTGGCTCGGGGCCAGCTGGTCGAGACGTAGCCGCTCCTTGGCAATCGCCAGCGCGCGGCAGGAAACGTCCATGCCCACGATTTCCGTGAAGGCATGATCGGCGAGCAAGACCTGCAACAGGCTGCCCTCGCCGCATCCCAGATCGAGCACGCGCCGCGCGCCGGCCTCCCTGAGGGCGGCTGCTACCGCCGCCACGCGCTGATCGTTCAAGCTGATGCGCGCTTCCAGCGCGGCCTCTTCGGCAGCGCGCTCGTCCTCTGCCGCCTCCGGGTCTGGAGCATCCTCTTCGCTCAATCGCGCCAACGCCTCATCGACCAGTCTGCGACGGTGCTTGAGATACCTTCGGGAGATGAGCTCCCGTTCTGGGTGACTGGCCAGCCAGGAGGAACCGCGACTCAGCAGCTTCTCAATCTCCGGTTGGCTCACCCAGTAATGCTTCTGGTCGTCGAGCACCGGAATCAGCACATAGAGGTGACTGAGCAGATCGCTCAGGCGCACACGAGCACGCAGGCAGACGGATAGGTAATCGCTCTCCCCCCATTCCGGAAACTTCTCGTCCAGTATCCCGGAACGCGCTGTGACCTCATAACCGATCGGCTCGAACAGCCTCCTCATCACACTCTCCCCGCCCCGGCAGGGCAGGGCGGCAATGCTCGCCTCCAGTGGTAGTGGCGTCTCAGCGAGTTCCGGGCGTTCCTTGCTGCGCCCCGCGAGCGCGCTCCCAAACACCTGGGCGATGGCGACACTCATGAACGACGATGCCACGTAAGGGCGGTCGTTGACGTACTGCGCCAGCATGCCCTGGGAAAGGCTGCGGCTTCGCACCAGTGACATCGGGTCTATGTCCAGTAGCAGTGCCGCGGTGCATCGGCCCTCAGACGCTTCGGGATAGAAGACGTGCGCCTTTCCCCAGGCAAGATCAAACGTCTGAGCCCTCTCCGGGTTCTTGTGCAGCAAGTACCCGAGATCGGTCGCCGGGCGATGCGTTGTGGTGATGGTGAGGATCACTGATCGGCCCCGGCAGGTATCTTGTCACACCGAGGTGCAGCTTGGCAAGGCCGCAGACCAGTGTCGCCAGCAGAAACCGGTTGACACCTGCGCCAGGTAACCCCATCCGCGACGCAACCCCGGACAGTGACTCCCGGCCGAGGGGGGTACTTGGAGTCGAGGGTGGCCGAGGACGGTCCACCTGGATGCTGCGGCGGCGAGAGGGATTGGCGCGTTCACTGCGTCTTCTGCGACCGCCGCAGCATCCGCTTGAGTCTCGTATCTCGCTCCGCCCGCTCCCGCTCGCGCGTCTTCTGCGCTCCCACCAGCAACTCCAGTGCCTCCCAGTACGGCGGGATCATCTTCAGGTGGTGCTCGAAGAAGCGCTGGCACGACGGCTCTTCCTCGCCGTGGTGGATGACCGATCTGCCGGCTGACTGCAGCGCGTCCTAGCCGGAGTCCAATGCCGCCTGCTGGGCCCATAGGACACAGTTATCGGCCCAATGCGCACGGCGGGGCTCCCGGGAAGCAGCGCGGTCCTACCTCCATCCCGCATCCAAGCGCCCCATTGAACCCAACGTGGAGCGCGGTTTCATGCGATGCTCGGCGCGAGCGCACGCCCGCAGGGCTTGGCAATAAGCCCTCGCCTCTGCCGCCAGCTCCTTACAGCGGCAACTGGAAAGCCCGCTGAATGTAGACGGCCATTTGATCGCGCGTACAGATGTACTCAGGGTGGTAATCGCCGTCGGGATACCCCTTGGTCACGCCGATGCCGGGCTGGGCGATGTACTCCACGTACTTGTAGGCCCAGAAGTTGCTGAGCACGTCGGGGAAGGTCGCGGTCGTCGGCGGGGTGTAGTTCACGAGGTCCGCACCGGCCGTCGGCGTAGCAATCGCGCGGGCGACGAACACCGACATCTGGTCGCGGGTCACCTGGTCCGTGGGCTTGTAGGTGCCGTCCGAGTAGCCCTTCACCACGTTCTGCGTGACCGCGTACTCCACATA
>JBEKKD010000550.1:0-3889 GCA_050010895.1 Armatimonadota bacterium | reverse complement strand
TTAGAGAAGGCCCGGTGGGCGCGTGGCAGAAGGTTGGGAGCGTTCGCCCCTGCCCCTTGGGTCTTGGGCCGGTGGTCATAGCCCTTCTTGTGCAGGGAAGCGTATCCCCGCCAGGCATCTGTGAAGACAACGCTTCCGGGTGCGACGGCTCCCTCCACGAAGCCAACCAGGGAGTCCCCAGAGACATCCTCGACGACGCCCAGTCGGATCCGCCCGGAGCCCCTTCCTCGGATCTCCACCGCCGCCACCACGATGGCTTTGCTGCTGTCTCGCTGCCTCCCGCCCCGACGACCCTCCTCCAGGCCTCCGACATAGGCATCATCGACTTCCACCATCCCCGTGATCCGGTCTCGTTCCGGCCGCACCATCGCCCGGCGCAGCTTCTGCAGCATTACCCAGGCCGTCTCGTAGCGCGTGATGCCGAGCTGGCGCTGGAGCTGGACTGCGGAGATTCCTGGCGTGTGTGTGGCGACCAGGTAGGCCGCCCAGAACCAGTGCCGGAGGGACACCCGTGTGCCGTGCAGCACCGTCCCGGCTGTCACGGAAGCCTGGTAGCCGCACTGGCGGCACTTCAGCAGGGCCCGGGTCGTCAGCTCATACGCCTCTCCATGACCGCATCTTGGGCAACGGTAGCCTTCGGGCCAGCGGGAGTCGATGAAGTAGCGAAGGCAGGACTCGTCGGGGTGCTGAACCAGGCCTGGAACTCCGACAGTGATCGAGGGAAAGGCGGCCGCGGCATTCACTTCTACCTCCACCGCAGACATACTACCTCTTGTATCATGGTGAGTAAACCGGATAGGCAGGTCTGGACTTATTGCTCGGGTGGTCCCGTGCTTTTGACCGCTCACAGGAACCGATCTCACCCGTCGGATGCTCTCCCTAGAGAAGCCTGAAGTCTGGCACCGCCACGGGCGTGCCACCTTGGCGCGCCGATGCCTCTGAGACCAGGCCAGGCACCGTCATATCCAGCGCACGGTAGACGTCTATCGGCGACGGCCTGTCGTTCAGGATCGCATGCACGAAGTCGAGAATCGTCAGACCATCCGCGCCCCCGTGCACTTGGCTGTGCAAGGCCTCAGGCCGGTTTCGCCAGATATCCGGGAGGTAGTCCTGCTCGAAGTCGGAAAGCGGCCGCCACCGGCGATAGTCGCCGGTCGTTGCCGGCTCCTTTGGATCAACGAGGCACACGGAATCCCGGCCATTTCCCATGTCCTCAGGCAAGAATGCCCCGAGAGTCCCCTGGAGCGCCGCGTAGCCGCTGAATGGCCGGGGGGATATCATGTCGTTGCGCAGGCTGATCAGCGCGCCCTTCGCCGTCGTGCACAACAGCACGCTGGAATCGTCCCCCCGCAGCTTGGGGTCAACCCAAGCACCGGTTCCGCGGCAGTTAGCTGTCACGACGATGTCATCGAGCCAGTCCAGGATCGGGCCGAGCGCGTGCGTCAGGTAGGTGCCGCCGCGACGGCTGAACAAATACTGCTCGCGCCAGCCACCGGGCGGATCCAGCGTCCGGATCTCGTGCACATATTCGCCCTCGGCGTAGTAGAGTCTGCCGAACAGCCCCGCCCGCGCCATGTTCTTCACGATCATATGCGGCTTCATGTAGCAGCAGTTCTCGCCCAGCATGTACTTCGCGCTCGATCGTCGGACGGCTCTGACCAACTTGGCGCATTGCTCCAGTGAACTCGCGGCCGGCACCTCCGAAAAGACGTGTATCCCTCTGTCCAGCGCCGCCACGGCCTGTGGCACGTGGAACTGGATCGGAGAGGAGACGATGACGAGGTTAACACCGCTATCCAGCATATCCTCGTAGTCGGTGAACGTCTCTGGATCGCCGAAGTCGGCCTTCATCTTCTGGAGGCGAGACGCGTCAACATCACAGAGAGCAACGATCTCCGTGTCCGCGTGCCACTTCAGTGCCTCTGCGAAGTACCAGCCGCGGTGAATGCCTGCTATCCCGACGCGGATCCCTGATGACATCTCGGGTCTCCTTTGCGGACACGCATCCCTGTCTTCTCCTTGAGTTCGTTCTGTTCTCGTTACGCCCAACACACTGTCTGCGTCCCCGTGGCATCCGCTTCACCGGGTGCCCGGACTGGTACCGTCTCATGGTGACAATGACCGGAACGAACCATGTATGGCAGGCCTTTGGCTAAGGCGGAACCATGAAAACGGAAACGGCTCCGATCACTGCCTCCGCAAGGTACTGCCCTAAGACCAGCCCCAAGCACGCCAAGCGGAGGGACTGGTGAAGGCGCAGTCCCCCGTAACGCCGCACTGAGCTGCTGAGGATCCATGCCATCAAGGCACAGGTCCAGACGGTGTGGCAGGTGCTGCCGATCGCATAGCCTATGGGATTCACAGGCCAGCCACCGATCCACGTATGTGCCATAACGAGAAGCGCCATGACGCCGGCCCCGATGAAGAGTGCCAGCCGAGCCGAGTTATCCGGCCCTTGTGGATTGTGGATGCTGTTGGTGGCTTCCTGGAACGCATACCGGGGCCACATCGTGAAGGGCCAGTCGCCAAGGTTACTCGCCCCCCGGTGGTATGCCAGCGACAGCAGACTGGCTGTTCCAACGAGAATCACGATCACGATCGCGATGGCCGCGGCCCAGGTGAAACGACCGCCCCTCACTCGCCCCGACTGCAGCAGCTTCACCGCGTTCATCATCTGCGGCATTGCAAGATTCATGGGGTCACGCATGTAGATCCACCCGAAGTAGGCCGACATCACAAGCGATGTCGATGAGAACGCCCGTGAGCCGATGGTGCTAATCAAGAGCTCCTGCTCCGACATGCTTCGCCAGAAGAACA
Source organism: Armatimonadota bacterium (assembly GCA_050010895.1). Classification (GTDB taxonomy): domain Bacteria; phylum Armatimonadota; class Hebobacteria; order Hebobacterales; family Hebobacteraceae; genus JBEKKD01. The sequence goes on along the minus strand of JBEKKD010000550.1, from coordinate 1,072 downwards.
TGACGCCTGCAGCCGCGATCACTCTAGCCGCGCCCAGGAGGGTGACGTAGAACGCAGCCAGCAGCAATGCGAAAGCCCACCACGACGCGCCTGCCTGCACCGCGAACCAGATCAAGAACGCGCTCGCCGCTAGCAGGCCGATCAGTGCTGCCGACTCCCCGAGCGGAATGTACCCGCTCCCGGCGGCCCGGGATCGCGCGCGTCGCCATCCCGCTGCAAACTCGCCGCCAGAGGCCCGAAGGACGATCGCCGCGAGAACGATGAAGGCTCCAGTTTCCTGGGCCGAGATGAACGTGCTCGCATCCCCAGTGTTCTGGGCGCCGGGCACGCCACCGAGAGCCGCCCAAGCCACTCGCTGCACGTTGTAGAGGGCGTAGAACAGCCACAGGCTGAGGGTGATCTCAAGGGGCAGCAGGCATATGACTCCGAACATCGCGAATGAGAACGTGAATAGCAAGTCTGAAAGTACACTCCATGGCAGTGGCATGCCAGCGAAGTAGCGGCCGATCGGAATCCACCAGGTATTCAGGCTCGGCAGAGACGGAAACCATCTGCTAAGCCCCTGCAGCAGTGTGACCGAGGCCGCAATGCCGAACCCTAGACAGAGCGCCGGCCGAGAGAACATGCCGCTGCCGAGGGTGGGCTGTTCCCCTCCGCCAACCATAGCGAGAGGTATCTCCGCAAGCGGGAATGTCAGACGCTGGCGCTCGATCCAGCCTCTGCTGAGAAGGGAGCTGAGGCAGTACATGGCGGCCATTAGTGCGATAGTGAATGCCGACCACGACAGGCCAGGTCGAGTCCACTCGAGCCAGGGGATATGCGCGCCCGACGGCATGCCGGTCCAGAACCAGTCGGCCATCGCTGGCGTGGTGGGACTGAGCCAGAGCGGGATATGAGGCAGGATGACATGCGCCCAGTCGTTCTGCGGCGTGGCCATGTAGAAGGGGTACGTTGTCATCGAGACCATGTAGGGCAGGCCGCCCTGCATGAGCAGACCAATCGACACTATCAGCATCGCGTACACAGTCAACAGTTCGACGCGGCCGAAGGCGCGGCTAGGCCGGACGCGAGT
>JBEKKD010000549.1:0-3207 GCA_050010895.1 Armatimonadota bacterium | reverse complement strand
ACTGGTCCGCCAAGGCTATGTGGCGATTGCCCCGGATTGGCGCGGCTACGGTGAGCGCGCTGATACGGACGCGTGGATTCCAGCCGAATGGCGGGCATGCGAGAAGAGCTGCGATATCATCTACCTGACGATGGGGTACTTCGGTTTCCATATGTTGGGGCTGGAGGTCTGGGACGGGAGGAGAACGCTTGATTACCTGGTGTCCCGAGATGAGGTGGACGCCAAGCGAATCGGGTGCATCGGCTGCTCATTCGGTGGAACCATGACCACCTACCTGGGCGCACTGGACACCCGCATCAAGGCGGCCGTGATCTGCTGCTATATCAGCACGCTCGACGATGCACTGGGCTATCGGAGCCCGACGCCAGGCTTCTGCGGTGTCCAGTACATGCCTGGCCTGGCCAAACACGGTGACATCTCCGATGTCGCGACCTTGATTGCGCCCCGGCCCTTGCAGGTCCAGATCGGAGAGCATGACACCTGCTTCATCAAAGAGGACGCGGTGAATGCGGCCTCGCGCATCCAGCATGCCTATGAGGTGATCCAGGAGCCGGACAAGTTCCACATGGACGTCTTCCCCGGCGAGCACGAGATCCACGTGCCGGCAGCCATCGAATGGTTCGGGCGGTGGCTATGAATGTGGGTGGGATGAACCGGCTCTGGAGGTAAAGGATGAGCGTGCTGTGGATACTCGGCGAGGCCAAGTCCGGCAAGTCAGAGCTGGGGGAGGAGATCTTCCACCGCCTGCCGGGGAGGAAGTTCTACATCGGCACCTTGCCCAGGACTCCGGAGAACGCGGAGCAGATCAGGAAGCATGATGAGCGCCGACCCAGGGACTGGGAACTCATCGAGATCACGGATGATCTTTCGGTCGCGACGCGCGTGATCGAGAGTCGCGGACCGGAGGGGGCGGCCGTTCTTCTGGACGGATTTGGGGTGTACGTGCAGGAGTGCGCGCAGCGATGGGAGAGCGAGCACCCACATCTGACCATCGAGGCGGAAGCGCCGTTTGTGGAGGCCACCTGTCGAGCATACGCGGCTCTCGCCGGCCAGTGCGGCTATCTTATTGTCGTGGATCACATCTCGGCCGACGCTCCTACCATGCTGGACTACGTCCAGGACCGCATGCGCTGGAGGCTGAGGGAAGTCGCCACCCAGTGTCGCACCGGCGCCGATCACGTCATCTACCACGACCGGGCAGACGTGACGCACACCGACACTTGCTTCGTGGAGGGAGTTGCGACGCTGCTGATCGCACAGCCGGCCCAGTAAGCGCCTACCTCTTCGTTTGGCTGAGCAGGACTCGTCCGGGCTCTGAGAGTGTTTGCCCGTGGCAGTAGCTTCCGCCACCATGGTCCCGTTCCGGCCGGACTGCCGCCCACCCCGGCAAAGTCGCAGCCGAGACGGCCCCAGCCACCCCCGGCTCCGGCTACCCCGTCGGCTGGGAATCAGTGGCGGAGGTTCGTCGCGCAGAGGGGTGGATATGATCGCGGCGCTGGCTATGGCGGCTGGGATACCGCTAACGGCCGCAGGGAGGCGATCCTGGCCCGGCGAAGGCTGCTGGAGATCCGCACCGTGATCGCCCGCCGAGAACGCTGCTGAAGGCTGAAGGGAAGATGCAGCGCGGAGACGGGAACGTTTGAATGTGAAGCTAATTCCAGCCGCGCTTCTGTCCCATTTTGCCGGCACTCTACAGTGCATATGGGACCGGCGGTGGCACCCGTCCTTTCGACGGTTCAGCTCAGGATCTCGCAGATCGCGGCCACCAGATGGCCTGCCGAGGGGGGTAGCGAGTGGCGCCGCGGATGCGACCGCGTCGCAAGAGTCCGTGATCGGTGGTCACCATGGCCGATGATATCCGACCCGATCCGTATCTGCCGGCACTGGTGCAGGCACAGCGCAAGCTAGCCGAGCGCGGGCTGGACACGCAGCAGATCGCGCGGCTGGCCGCCATCAGCTATGACGCGCAGGCTGGAACCTGGACGCTCCCGGCGTTCGGGCGGATCTGGCGTATTAGCTGGCCATCGCTAGCGGTCTCGCTCGATGGCGCGGAGGGGCCCTTGGATGCGGCGTCTCGCGTGTCCATCATCAACTACTTGGCATGTGCCGACGGAGTGCCCATCACAGGCGAATGGGTTCCCTGGCGAGCATTCGCCACCGGATCATTGGCGCTGAGTGTCGAGCGTCCCGGCCATCTTCCTCCGCTGAGCGATCGCTTCGGTAACGACGTGGATGCCTTCCGCCATCGCGCCGCGCAACTGAACGGTCGGTCGGCGCAGTTCGGCGACGCGGCCTATGTGTTCGATGCTTTCCCTCGAATACCCGTGCTTGCCATCTACTCTGCGGGCGATGACGAGATTCCGCCCTCCTCTGCAATCCTGCTGGATCGTAGCGCCGACCACTACCTGCCGGTGGAGGACCTGAGCGGAGTGATCGGCTGGGTGCAGCAATCGCTGGCAAACGGATAGCGACGGCGGCACCGACCGCAGGATGGAGCGGACGGCGCCGGAGATGCGGCCCACGGTCGCCACGCCTCCAACTCTGGTTACCCCTCAGGTTGGGTCGCTGTCCGGGGTTCCATCGCGTGTGGGACGCGGCGGCGTGTCCGCGGCTAACTCAAGTGGTGGACTGGGGCACTCGAGGATCTCTGATCCCACCTTGTCAGCGCAGGTTGACACGGACGTGAAAGACCCAACGGCGCAGGCATAGTTGCCAATGGTCGTGTGCACCCCCGGCTCCGGCTGCCCCCTCGGCGTGGAGTCGTGTCCGGGGGCTGCGTCGTGTATGGCTGAGGGTACCTGCGCCAAGGCGGCGATCACGGGCAGTCCCGCCCAGTCGAGTCCCTGCTGGGCATCCTTTCCCATCCTCGGTGCATTGCCAGCACAGGTATGTGCACAGGGGCAGAGAATAAAGGAGAGGGTTGTGCCGGGGCTCTGGAAGGCAGATGAGCTTCCGATAATACGGATCGCCCAGCCTTCCACGACGGTCGGGACTTTATCGCGCGACGGATTCTGGGCCGTATCGGTCCACTCTACCATGCGATCACCTGTGTGCTGGGTTCGGATGGCCTTACCTCTGCTCTCGGTGCTGCTGTGCGCGGGGCTGTTCTCGTGCTACTGGGCGCGCCCGGACCGGGCGACCGCCGTGACGATTATCCCGCCGTTGATCTGGGCCGTACCGGGCCTGGGCATGGCCATGGTAGGGCTA
>JBEKKD010000548.1:0-3208 GCA_050010895.1 Armatimonadota bacterium | reverse complement strand
GGTGGCGCTGAGCACGCGCAACTGCCGCGCCGCCTCCCAGGTCGTGCTGCGTGTGGTGCACGACTACGACATCCTCCTTTCGCGAGACGACGTGCCGCGGCCGAAGCCCGATCCCGATCACGTACACCGGAGTCTGTCGGCGCTGGGCTTCACGGCCGACCAGGCGGTGATGGTGGGGGACCACGGATTCGACATGCAGGCAGGCCGAGCCGCGGGCGTGCATCTCTGTATCGGCGTGCGCACGGGCAACAGCACCGACGCCAGCCTGACTGAGGCGGGGGCCGACGTGGTGCTCGATTCACTCGCCGATATCCCCGGCTGGCTTCGCAGATACCGGGAGCCGGCCGCGTGACAGGCGGCTCGTGGGCGCTCGCCGCTCTGCTCTGCTGGCACCTGAGCGTCGGCGGCGCGGTGCCCAAGGAAGTTCCGGTCGAGCAGGTTCGCCCCTGGGCTCTGAACCAGAAGCGCGTTCGCGTTCTGATACTCGACGGCGCCAGGAGCGTCACTCTTCGCTGTTCCTCCCCGGCCACGATTGTGAATGCCGAGAACGGCGCGCGGGTGGCCGATACGCGCGCCGGCGCGACTATCACTGTGAAGTCGCGGGGCGGGGTGCTCGTTCTCGGCGTCGAGGGTCACAGAGTCGACCTGCGCGCGGCCCGAGTCGAGCCGTCCCAGGGCGGAACGATGGCGCTGGCGGGACGGCGGAATGCCTACCCCGGATCGATCGAGATCGCGGCCGGCGGGGGCGGATTGCGGGTGATCAACACCGTTGGCATCGAGAGCTATCTCGCCGGCGTCGTGGCCGCAGAGATGCCCAGCACGTTTCCCCTGGAGGCGATGAAGGCGCAAGCGATCGCGGCGCGCACCTACACCCTCTCTCACCTCGGCGATCACGCGGCGGAGGGCGCCGATCTCTGCTCGCAAGTGCATTGCCAGGTCTACTTGGGCTCGCCTCCGGCGACTTCGCGAGCCGCGCGCGCGGTGCAGGAGACCGCTGGCGAAGTGCTGGTGTGGAACGATTTGCTGATCGACGCGCTCTATCATTCTTCGTGCGGCGGCGCCACGGCCGCATCGTGGGACGTCCGGCAGGGCAAGCTGCTGCCGTATCTCACCGGCACCAGCGACTCCGGCCCTGGCGGCGAGGCCTACTGCAACCTCGATCGCGACTCACACTGGTCGATCGCGTTCACTCGAGCCCAGGCCGAGCGACGCGTGGCCGCCAATCTCGGCGCAGTCACCGGGCGGCCGGGGCTGTCGCCTGGGCATCTGAGATCGCTGCAGATCGAGAACCGGCGGGGCAGTCGCGTCGAATGGCTCGATGTCGGCACGAGCTCGGGCCATTACCGCGTCCGCGGCGACGCCATCCGATGGCTGTTCGGCAATGGCAATCCGGGGCCGAGCGGCCTCCCCAGCTGCGCGTTTACGCTGTCCGTTCGGAAAGACCGCCACGGCCGCCCCATGGCGTTTACCTTCAAGGGCGTCGGTCATGGGCATGGAATCGGGATGTGCCAGTGGGGAGCGCGGGGCCGCGCCGAAAGCGGACAGAGCGCGGAGGAGATCCTGTCCGCCTACTATCCCGGCGCGGAGATCGTGGATGTGCGGCATGAGTAATGACTTTATCGCGCGATACGCGGCGAAGGAGACGCGCACCGTCATCGGCCTGATGTCGGGGACCTCGGCCGACGGAATCGACGTCGCGCTGGCCCGCGTCTCCGGGTCGGGCGATGACATCGCCGCCAGCCTCACGGCCTTCGACACGTACGCCTACACGGACGCCCAGCGGAGAGCCATACTCAGCATCTTTGCCCTGGACACGCCACTGGTGGATGTGTGCCGCATGAACTTCGCTCTCGGCAGGCTCTTCGCCGATGCCGTGGCGAGGTTCGCCGCCGGCCGCGATCTGAAGCTGGATCAGGTCGATCTCATCGCCTCCCACGGCCAGACCGTCTGTCACCTTCCGCCTGGCGCTCCCCATGCAGACTCGGACGGCGGCTCCACCCTGCAGATCGGGGAGCCCGCGGTGATCGCGGAAATGACCGGAGTCACGGTCGTCGCCGATTTTCGCCTGAGAGACATGGCGGCTGGCGGTCAGGGCGCGCCGCTGGTGCCGTACGCCGACTATGCGCTCTTTCGCAGCCCGGACAGAACCCGCGCCGTCCAGAACATCGGCGGCATCGCCAACGTCACCATCATCCCTGCCGGGGGCGCGATCGACGATGTGATCGCCTTCGACACCGGTCCCGGGAACATGATCATCGACGCCCTCATCACCGCCTTCTCGCACGGGGAGATGTCGTTCGATCGTGATGGCGAGTTGAGCGCGCTCGGTCGCGTGAACGATGACCTGCTTCGCTGGCTGATGTCCCACGATTTCGTGCGCCGGCAGCCGCCGAAATCCACGGGCCGAGAGGAGTTCGGGGCGCCGTTCGTCGGCGACCTGCTGGCGCGGGCGCAGTCGACCGGAGTATCGGCGGAGGATCTGCTCACCACGGCCACCGCGTTCACTGCCGAATCGATCGCGCAGGCCTACCGGAACTTCGTCCCCTGTGAGCACGTCATAGACGAGGTGATCCTGGGCGGAGGCGGAAGTTACAACGCCACCCTCCGGCGCATGCTTCAGGAGCGACTGCCCGAGACCCAGGTGTTCCTGCACGAGGACTTCGGCATCCGCGGGGACGCCAAGGAAGCGTTGGCATTCGCTATCCTGGGAAATGAGACCATGCTCGGCCGGCCGGCGAACCTGCCCAAGGTGACCGGCGCCCGGCGGGCGGTCGTTCTCGGCAAGATCGTGCCGGCGGGCTGAAATACCCGTTCAGGCGAGGATCATCGTGAGCAAACGCACCAAAGCCGCCCTCATCATTGGCGACGGCATGGCCGACCGGCCGGTCCCGGAACTCGACGGTCTCACTCCGTTGGAAGCGGCCGATACGCCCGCGCTCGACCTCATCGCGGCCGAGGGCCAGTCGGGTCAGATGGATCCGATCAGCCCAGGGATTCGCGCGGGCAGCGATACGTCGCACCTGGCGATTCTGGGCTATGACCCGTTCAAGGTGTATACCGGCCGCGGGCCGTTCGAGGTGCTCGGCATCGGCATGGAGGTGCGCGGCGGCGATATCTGCTTCCGCTGCAATTTCTCTTCCTTGGAAGGCGATCTGACGCTCGAGGGAGGCGAATTCGCGGGCGCGAAGCTGGTCGATCGCCGCGCTCA
>JBEKKD010000547.1:0-3211 GCA_050010895.1 Armatimonadota bacterium | reverse complement strand
CGGCCGAAGTCCCGACGCCCCACCTGTCATTCCGAACGAAGTGAGGAATCCATATAATGATCGGCGTCCGCCCGCGGACGCCACTCCTCTTCCCGGAGCGCAGGCCTGTAGGGCAGGAGCTTCAGCCGCCTCAGGCGACGTGTCTCCTGCCCCCTCTCAGTCGGTGTTTCGGGACTTCAGTCCCGAAACCGTCTCCGTTGCGTCGGTACTTCAGCGGCGCCGTCGTCTGCGCCGCCGGCCGAAGTCCCGACGCCCCATCTGTCATTCCGAACGAAGTGAGGAATCCATATAATGATCGGCGTCCGCCCGCGGACGCCACTCCTCTTCCTGGAGCACAGGCCTGTACGGCACGAGCTTCAGCTGCCTTGGGCGGCTTCAGTCGCCTCAGGCGACGTGTCTCCTGCCATTCCGGCAGGACACCCGCGCCCCGCACAGAAGTGTCCCCGATCACACCCAAAGGAATCCGCATGCCCATCACCACTCCCCAGCACCTCAAGCAGACCGTCGACGATGCCGTTGCCCGCGCCAAGATCACCGACGTCCACACACACATCTACCCGCCGTCTTTCAGCGATCTGCTGCTCTGGGGCGTGGACGAACTCATCACCTACCACTATCTCATCGCCGAGACGTTCCGATGGACCGACATGTCACACGCCGACTACTGGCGGATGGCGAAGCGCGATCAGGCTGACCTCATCTGGCGAACGCTCTTCCTGGAGAATTCCCCTCTCGCGGAGTCCTGCCGAGGCATACTCACGGTTCTTCAGAAGCTCGGGCTCGACGTCGCCTCCCGCGACCTCACCACCTATCGCAGCTACTTCGCCAACACGACTGTCGAGCAGTACGTCGATACCGTGTTCGAGATCGCGAATATCGCAGACGTCGTCATGACGAACGACCCATTCGATCCTGCCGAGCGCGCGGTATGGCTCGGGTCATACCGCCCGGACCCGCGCTTCAAGGCGGCCCTGCGCATCGACGCGCTGCTCAACAACTGGGACGGAAACTGGGGGTATCTCGCCGGTTCCGGATTCGCAGTCGAGCAGAAGCTTACGTCGAAAACCATCGCCGAAGTGCGCCGCTTCCTCACCGAGTGGGCGCGGCGAATGGACGCTGTCTACATGGCCGCATCCCTGCCGCCGACCTTCACGATTCCCGAAGAGTCCACGCGTGGGCTGCTGGTGAAGGAGTGCGCGCTGCCGGTATCGCAGGAGATGGACCTGCCGTTCGCGATGATGATCGGCGTCAAGAAGCTCATCAATCCCGATCTCCAGTTGGCCGGCGACGGCGTGGGCAGGGCCGGCATCGAGACCGTCGAGTACCTCTGCTCGCGGTACCCGCGCAACAAGTTTCTGGTCACTATGCTCTCCCGGGAGAACCAGCACGAGCTTGCCGTTGCCGCCCGGAAGTTCGGGAACCTGATGCCGTTCGGCTGCTGGTGGTTCCTCAACAACCCCAGCCTCGTGGATGAGATCACGCGAATGCGGCTGGAACTGCTCGGGCTGAGCTTCATCCCCCAGCACTCCGACGCCCGCATCCTCGACCAGCTCATCTACAAATGGACCCACTCCCGCCGCATCATCGCCGACGCCCTCTACGACAAGTACCTGGACGTCATGGCCACCGGCTGGACGCTGACCGAAAGCGAGATCGTCCGCGACGTGGAGAAGCTCTTCGGCGGCAACTTCCGGTCGTTCCTGAAGAAGAAGCTGTAGCGTCCGCCGCCCCTCCTCTTGTCATTGCGAGCCGCCTCGGTTCTCCCCTCCCGTGGGGCAGGTTGGTAACCTGCCCCGTTGCGTCGGTACTTCCGCGGCGCCGTCGGCTGCGCCGCCGGCCGGAGTGCCGACGCCCCTCCGCTCCCGGTGTTTCGGGATTTCCAGTCCCGAAACCCCTCCTTGTCATTCCGAGCGCAGCGAGGCCTGCCCGCCTCAGGCGGGAATCACGCCGTTCTCATATCACAATCGGCGTCCGCCCCGCGGACGCCACTCCTCTTGTCATTCCGATGCCGGCTGCGCAGCAACACACCCGCCGGCGTGGCCCCAAGGGCTTAGCCACCTGTCTCCTGCCCCGCTCACTTGCGAGGAAGGTGAATCCCGCCTCCTCACTGAACCTGCTCTCTACCCCTGAATCCGGGAGAAGACACCATGAAGTGGGCGCTCAACACCTACCAGGTCGGGCAGGAATGGCAGCTCGACCACCTGATCGAGATGTGCGTGAAAACCGGCTATCCCTACATCGAGTTCCTGCAGGATTTCCAGCAACCGCACGGGCTGGAGTGGGACACCCCTCGCGAGAAGTACGCGGAGGCGAAGAAGAAACTCGACGCGGCTGGCCTGAAATTCGGCTCGCTCACCAGCTGCCAGACCTTTCACGCCGACCACGCGAATGAGCGCGCCGAGTCGGTCAAGCGCGTCGAGCGCGTGATCGACATGGCCAAGGAGTTCGGCTGCGATCACGTGCGCGTGCTGGGCGATCAGCTTCCCAAGGAGGAGTCGGCGCGCCCGGCGGTGGTGAAGAACGTGGCTGGCTGCATCCGCCAGCTCGGCGAGTACGCCGGCGCCGGCATCAAGGTCTCCATGGAGATGCACGGCAGCTTCACCGATCCGCAGTACTCCATGGAGATGGTGAAGCAGGCGAACTTGCCGAACGTGGGCCTGGTTTTCAACGGCCAGTGGCCGGTCGGCAAAGAGTGGAAGTACACCCTCCCCGCCGGCGCCAAGTCCATCAAGCCGTTCTACGACATGATCCGGCCCTACCTCACCGCCATCCACCATCACTCCATGGAGCAGCCGACCGAGTTGCCCTATTGGCAGGAATTCTTCGGGTATGCCAAGCAGGACGGCTACGATGGGCTCGTGTGCAACGAAGCGGCCTACACCGGCCCCGATCCTGAGAAGGTGTTGCGCCTTTACACCGCGCTCTTCGAGACCCTGATCGCATAGCGTCCCTGTCGACGCGGCCTGCAGCGAAAGAGCGAGCGTTGGTGTTTCGGGACTTCAGTCCCGAAACCGTCGCAAGAAGCGGGCGGAGCGTCGGTTGGCGCTCCAGTTGTCATTCCGAGCGACTCCCCGCGCGGCTCCGGCGAAGCCGGAACGCGCGGAAGGCGATGCCGCCAGTAGTTCGGCGGCGTCGCCAGGCTTCGCCGCCCGAAGGGACGAGTTATGCGAGGGATCAAGACCTGCGGAGCCGACCGGAGGGAGGCGACTCC
>JBEKKD010000546.1:0-3217 GCA_050010895.1 Armatimonadota bacterium | reverse complement strand
CGACATACGCCTCCCAGATGGGCGGATCGTGGTACAGGTACAGATCCCAGAACGGCTTGCCGGTCAGCTTTGCTGGGATCATGTTCGAGAAATCCGGACACACCGGTACGCAGTCAGGAATGTTGCCTGATAGCACGGCCAGCATGCGCTCTCGCGGGGTCATGCAATGCTCTCCTCATGGATCGGGGACACGGAATGGCGCGGTTGAGGGCCGGGAGAAGACGGCGCGACGGTCGACCGGGCTCTCGCGGAGCCGGCTGCCCCTGCGTGAGTGAGGGGGCCGGCTTACCACGGCGTCCCCAGGGAGCCGGGGTTGTCCTTGACGATCACGCCTTCGCCATGGCTGCCCAGGTCCGCGAGCAGTTCCTCCAGTGCGCCCCGGTGCATCACATTGCTCGTGATAACGCTGTTCTCCAGCCGCCCGTAGACGATGCCGCAGCGCGGCGACCACTCCCCCTTGTTGCCATCGTCCCGGCCCACGTTCATGGAATTACCGGTGAAGACGATCCCGCGGCCGCGCTCGAAGCGCACCTGCGCGCTGTCGTGCTTCGCTAGTTCTCGCCAGGGCGCGCCACTCCGGCTGATGATGTTGCCGGTGATGGTGAACCGGGAGCAGGCCTCTTGCTCCGTCCCGAGCAGGGCGATCGCCGGCCCGCCCGAGCGGTCGAAGTAGTTGCCCGTGATGTTGTAGCTGTTGCCGCAGTGAGAGATGAGACCGCCTTCGCGGTTCCACTCAATGCGATTCCCCGTCACCGTCATCGCCGCATTCTCTTCCCGCGCCGCGTAGCCCGCGCGGCCATTGCCGGAGAACCAGTTGTCGAGTAGGAACCCGTCCCATCCGCGCTGTGACAGGCCGTCACCCTTGCTGAAGCACAGCATGCTGTGCCGGATGCTGTAACACCAGATACGGCTCAGTCGCACCCCGTCGCCGGAGAACCAGCCGATTTGGCAGCGCTCGATGCGCCACGCGTCCTCCGTCTTGTACTCCGGCTTGTCCACCAGGATCCCATGAACGCCCTCGCCCAGGTTCTGCCCATCGAGACAGAGACCGGTGACGGTGGCGCCGTTCGCTTCGGCCATATCGGGAGGCAGCGGGCCTTCTCGTCGCCGAGGCGCAGCACCGAGCCGCCGGGCTTGTTGTACCGCCACGCGGGTGTGCCCACGAAGCCGACTTGCGCGGGAAGCTTCAGCGTGGAGCAGAGGAACACACCCTCCGGCACCCGCACCGTCGCCTGCGTCTCCGCCGCCGCGTCGAGCGCGCGCTGGATCGCCTGCGTATCGTCCGCCTTGCCATCGCCCTTGGCCCCGAAGTCACGCACGTCGAAGGACTGTCTTGCTTCCGCCATCGCCTCTGTCTCCTCTCTCAGGTACGGCAAAATGGCCGCGCTCAGCACGCCGGCCGTAGCCAGGCCCAGGAAACCGCGGCGAGTGAGTCCTTCTCCGCGGCCCTCGTCTCTCACTGGTGCATCGCCCTCACGGCATACGCGACATCTCCCACCAACTCCGCGGGGGTGGTGAACATCACCGTCCCGTCAGATGATCGATACAGAGCGGCGGCCACGACACGGCCGGCGTGGGTATCCCACTGCTCGATCCGGTACTCTCCCGACGCGAGGCCACCGATCGCCACCTCGGCCGAGTGGGCCGGCGCCACCGACCCTCTGCGGACGTTCGCCCAGGTGTGGTCCCGATTCTGCACCCACACGAGCGCGGAGTGCGCGTTCGAGAGGGCGAGCACTCGCAGGTTCGGCACGGTCAGATAGTTGGTGAGGCGGTAGCTGGCATAGCACCAGTCCGTGCCGGTGTTCTCGATGGTGATGGTGTGAGCGCCGGCCGGCACGTCGAGGGAGTAGCTCTTGTCGTACTTGCGCATGATGTGGGGGTCATCCGGATCGGTGGAGGGGAAATCCAACGACAGGGCCGGCTTCCGGTCGAGAGTGACGATCAGCTTCGCGCCGCCCTGTGCCGAGACGCCGTCCACATTCACCAGGAACTGGCCCGAGGCGGGGTAATCTACCTCGAAAGTAATGGGGTTGTGCAAGTCGCGATGGTTCTCGACCCCGTGCAGCACGCGGCTCAGCGCATCCTGGTGCGAGACCACGCCGTCCGTTCCCACATGGAAGGTCTGAGGCGTGCTCGCCGCCGAGGCGCGAGACCATGGGTCGGCCGACCCGGCGAGTGTGAGAGTGCCGTAGCCGGCCGGCGTGTCCTTGACAGGAAATCGCACTCGTACGGCCCCGGGCTGGAAGTTCTCTTTCACCCAGTCCACGTCGGCCGCGAAGGCGGCGATGGAGGCGAACTCGTCGTACAGGTTGCGGCGCTCCACCTGGTCCCACCACCACACCATCGCAGAGCCGGCCCCCTCGGAGAGCATCGCCGCCCACAGCCCATCGTGGAGCACGCTCCTTAGTATCACCGGATCGCGATCGAGACGGCCGCTGGTATCGGCGCCGAGTTCCGCGAAGAGATGCGGCTTGCCATAGGTGCGCGCCTTCGCGAGGCACACTGTCGAGACCGAGCCGGCCACGTCCGGGGCGCCATACTCGTGTGATTGCACGTACTCGGTCTCGGCCAGCCGATCCACCGCGGGATCGCCGGCCGTGTTGCCGGAGCTGGTGGTGATGAGATGCCGCCAGGGATCGATCTCGCGCACGTAGCGAGCCATCTCCTGGTGCCACGCGGCCATCGCCGCAGAGTCATAGCCTGTCGCCTGGTTCCATTCGTTCCAGAGCTCCCACGCAAACAACGACGGGCTGTATCCCCAGCGGGCGACGATGTAGCGCAGGCGCTGCCGGAAGAGGCGCTTCGCCTCCGCGCCGCGGAACACGTCCATCGGGGTCGCGGCCGGCCCGCCATTCGCAGCGTTGTACGGACTGGTGTGCCACGACGCGAACTCGGTATACGGACCGCGCTCCTGGACCTCGTCGAACGAATTGGCACAGAACTGGGCAAGCATCCCTCGCGCCTCACTCAACTCCATGATGTGGTCGATCCGCCAGGCCCCCTCCTGGTCGTACCTCCCCAGGCCGTTGCCGTCACCGGGGCGGTCGGGGAGGTGCTCCAGCGTGAGCCGGTTTTCTCGGTGCCACAGGATCCCGGCGAAGAAACGGAAGAAGTTGCCGCCGTGATCGGCGAGATCACCAACCCAGCGGTCGTAATCATAGCTGCCCCCGGCCCGCGGCTCCTGGATGTTCTCCCCAATCGGGAAGCATGAGGC
>JBEKKD010000545.1:0-3222 GCA_050010895.1 Armatimonadota bacterium | reverse complement strand
CCCTGCCGGCTCATCCCGGGCGCCTGCCCTGAAAAGGGCCGGCAGAGACAGAAGAAGCAACGTTGAAGCTCTCGTTCCGCGCGCTCGTCATCGGTCTCATCGGCATCGTCCTCGTCTCCCTGGTCGTCTCGTGGGCCGAACTCGTCACGGGACAGATCATGATCGGCCTGCTGCAGATTCCGCCCGTCGTCATCGCCGCGCTCTTCGTCATCGTCATACTCACCAGGACAGCCAGGCGAGTCGCGCCCCGGCTCGCGCTCACCCCGCCCGAGACCGCAGTTGTCTACTGCATGCTGCTCGTGGCAGCGATGCTGTCATCTCATGGGCTCATGCAGCGCCTGCTACCGACCATGGTCGGCGCCAACTACTACGCCGATCCCGGCAACCGCTGGGAACAGCTCTTCTACCCCTACATCAAGTCCTGGATGGTCCCTTGGGATCCGGGGGCCGGCCCGCATCAGTTCGTCGTCAACGCGTTCTACGAGGGCCTGAAAGAGGGCGAACGGCTTCCCTGGCGGGCTTGGATGCTGCCGCTCGGCGCGTGGATGATTCTCGCTCTCTCCATCTTTGCCGCCTTCTTCTTCCTTGCCACCCTACTCCGCCGGCAGTGGAGCGATAACGAGCGGCTCTCCTATCCGCTGGTGCAGCTGCCGGTGGAGATGATCCGCGAGCAGCCAGGCCGATCCTTCCTCAGCAATCCCCTCACCTGGATCGGCTTCGCCATTCCCACCATCGTCTACGGCATCAACGGGCTGCACAACTGGAACCCGTCTCTTCCCGCGCTCAACCTCTCCATCTACATCAACGACTACCTCCACGACCGGCCCTGGTCCGATATCTCCTGGTTCATGGCCTACATCTCACCCGGCGCCGTCGGCTTCTTCTATCTCCTGCCCCTCGAGCTGCTGCTCAGCTTCTGGGTCTTCCTCCTCCTCGCTAAGGCCCAGGACGTCGTCGTCTCAGCCCTCGCACTCCCGCCCCTCAATGCCCAGCACGCCGGCGCGAACGGCTACATGGCCTACCAGACCACCGGCGCCTACTTCATGCTCGTGCTCTACCTCGGCGCCGTTGCCTGGCCGCACCTGAAAGGACTGCTGCGTCAGGCCGTCGGCCGGGCGGGCCCGCAAGGTCGCGATGAGATGGTCCCCTACCGCGCCGCGGTCTGGGGGTTGGTGCTGACACTCGCCGTCGCCGTGCTCTGGCTGCTCCAGTCCGGCATGACCATCGCCTACGCCATACTCGTGATATCCGTCTACGTCTTCGTCGAAGCGGTCGTCATGGCCCGCGGCTGCGCCGAGGGCGGCCTGCCCATGGCCGAGGGCTGCTTCACTCCCATGGACGTCAGCGCCCTCCTCGTGCCTCAGATCGCCCTCGGCCCGAGGAACCTCACCAGTGCCGCCTTCTTCGACGCCATCTTCACGCGCGACATGCGCGGCGTTCTTCTCACCGCCTTCCTCGACGGACAGAAGCTTGGCGATGACACCGGCGTCAGACGCCGCACCCTCGCCTGGGTATTCGGAATCGCGGTGGTGGTGACCATACCCGTCGCCGCCTTCATCCAGCTCAACCTGCCTTACCACCGCGCCGCGCTCACGCTCTACGACTACATGTACCGCGGCAACAACATCCAGTTCTTCCAGGAGAACGCGGCCTGGCTGCAGGGAGAGAACCCGCATCTCTCGGGCGCGCTGATCAGCTTCGTCATGGGCGCCGGGGTGACGGCGATGCTGGCGGTGATGCGCGTGCGCTACGTCGGCTGGCCCTTCCACCCCCTCGGCTACGTGCTTTCCACCTCCTGGACAGTGCTGACCTTCTGGTTCCCCATGCTCATCGCCTGGATCATCAAGTCCATCGTGGTGCGATACGGCGGCATGCGTCTCTATGCCCGACTCCGTCCCCTCTTCCTCGGCCTCATCTTTGGCGAGTTCACATCAGCCGTCATGTGGACCTTCATCGCCGTCTTCTGGCATGTTAAGGCCCCGTTTTTCCCCTGGACGTGAGCCATCCGCTCGCGGTCTGGCGCTGCCCCCTCCCTCCGACTCCTCGCCTCTTCGCCCTTACCGTTCCGGCGGCCCATCCGTGCCCATCGCCCCGCAGGGGCGAAAGAAAGCATCTGCGGAATCTCCCTCAAATCTGCGTAATCTGCGTTACAGCCGTTCCCTCCTCGCCTCTGGCGCTATCCAGTCCCCGTGATTTTGTAGATATGCACATCATACGGCTTGAACGCGTCCCGAAACTCCCTCCCCTCGAGAGTGAGCGTCCGCCCTTCGCCCACCACCTCGACCGTGCCGCTCCGCACTCCCGTGATCCGAAACCTTCCCGTCGTCTCCGCGTTGCGCATCCCCACCGCACACACGTACGTCGCGCCCCCATATTCCTTCACCATCAGATCGATCGGCGCCACCGGATTCATCGTTGTGACCACCGCCCCGTCCTGGATGGTGGGCGAGTTCAGCGCCGGCGCCAGCGAGAGTATCTGCTCGTTGATCGCTCTCACCCCCCCGCTCATCTCCTTGTCGGTCAGCAGAGCCGCATCATCCTCCTGCGGCTTGAACTGGTGACAGAAGTAGATGATCCCCATCGAGCCGTGGATCAGCGACATCCACACCTCCGCCCTCACCTGGTGCGGGGTCGGCTTGTGATCGAGGTCGCTGATGCGCGTGGTTTCAATGCAGTTCCAGACGATCTTGTTGCCGCCGCCCCACCGCCGCAAGCGATCCACGCCCTTCGCGTCGTACCACAGGTAGTCCTCACCATTCGGCTTATCGAGACCGACGACAGGATAGACATCGAAGGAGACGATATCGCCTCCCTTCACGTACTCCGGGTAGGCGGTCACCTCGCACCCCCGGCCGATCCATTCGTCATTGGCCACCTGTTGGCCCAGATTCAGCAGCACCGGCCGCGTCGGGTCATTCGCCTGGACCCTGTGGTAGTCGTCGATGATCTTCTGTGGAGGAATACCGGGACCGTACCCGCCGCCGGGCGCCTCTTGCGCGTTATCCGGTTCATCGCCGTGCATCCAGCCCGCGATGGTCGGGTCATCGCGGAACTGCAGCGTCCGGCTGCTCTGATGGCAGATCGCTCTGATGCCCGCCTCGCGCAGCAGATCGAGCTCCTCCCGCGTCCCGTCCGCACCCACATATGTGTTGATGCCGATCGCTTTGTAATCCTGCGCCAGCTTCGGTTCCTGCACCCAGACCGCAAGTGGGAAGAAGCTGG
>JBEKKD010000544.1:0-3225 GCA_050010895.1 Armatimonadota bacterium | reverse complement strand
GCCCTTTCAGCCGCAGAAAGCCACCACCGACGGCGGGGACACGAGACAGAACATAAACAAATAGCTTGCATAAGTTCGGTTATGTGAGCGCTCACATAACCGAACAAGTCAAGTCATGAAGCTGTTCAGGAGGCGGTTCCTGGGCTCGTGCTCGCTTGTGTTGTGCGTGGGGCCGAGGTATACTCCCCCCACGGGCCGCTGGTGCCAGCCTGTTCTACCTCGTGGGCCCGGCAAGCTGTATCAGGGGGTGTACGATGGGCCGAAGAGCTGCCATTTCCGCGATGCTGCTGCTCCTGATGTGCTCCGTGGCGGCTGCGCTCGCTGCTGACACCTGCTCCTCCACTCCGCTCTCAATGACTCGCAGTGACGCTGCCTATCTGCTCGCCCATTCCGACGCCGGATTCGGCAGCTACACTCCGCCAGCAACGGCCAGCTACCCGGATGTACCGGTTGGCTCTTGTCACTTTGCCGAGATCGAGTTCATGAAGTCAACGGGCATCATATCGGGGTACCCGGACGGGGCGTTCCATTTCGAATACGTGGTCACGCGCGATGACTTCGCAGTCTTCTTCGCTCGCGAGATCGCCGGCGGCGACGCCAACGTGCCTGCCGGGCCCGCTACTGCCACTTTCCCCGATGTCCCGCCGGCTTACTGGGCCTACAAGTACATTGAGTACGCGATCTTGCACGGCGCGACTGGCTGCGTGGACGGCACCTTCCAACCGACGATCAACATGGACCTATACGAGGCCGTGGATTGGGTGACCGCGGGGACCGGCGTGACGGTGGACCCGACTACCGTTGCCTGTTCCCCCACCGGTTCGCTCAGCGGGACGGTCACGGACGGGGTGACGCACGCGGCGATCGCCGGGGCCACGGTAACCTGCCAGGGGCTGAGCGCGACGACTGCGGGCGACGGCACCTATCTGCTGGATCTTGTGCCGGTGGGCACGGGCCTATCCGCGCAGGCGAGCGCGCCCTACTATGAGGCTGTGCTGAGGACCGACATCAGCATCACTGCCGCGGCCACGACGGTCGCGGACTTTGCGCTCACGCCCACCACCGGCGCCATCTCCGGCACCGTCAGGGACGCGGGGACGCTGGCCGGCATCGCCGGCGCGAGTGTGACCTGCGGTCCGGTGACTGCGACCACGGCGGTGGACGGGACATACACGCTGGCCTTCGTCCCGGTTGGAACGGCCTACAGCGTCATCGCCACCGCGCCAAGCTACGATCCCAATGGTGAACCGGGTGTTTCTGTCGCGGCTGACCAAACCACGATCGTTGACATCACCCTTGCTCCCCAAGTGGGCAGCATCTTCGGGACCGTCACGGACGCGACCACGAAGCTCCCTATCGGTGCCGCGACGGTGACCTGCGGCGCTCCGACCACGACCACGAATGCGCGGGGCGAGTATGGGTTCACCGGGCTGCGCATCGGCAGCTATACGGTGACGGCCAGCGCGGGCGGTCACACTTCCGCCTCCGCGAGCAGTGTTTCCGTGACCAAGGATACGACCACTCGGGTTGATCTCGCCCTCACCACCACCGCCTCCGGCTCTATTGCCGGTACAGTGACCGATGCCGCGAACGGCGCGCCGATTCAGAATGCGCAGGTCACCTGCGGCGCGCTCAGTGCGCGAACCGGGGCCGATGGCACATACACGCTCACCAATGTCCCTGTGGGTCAGGGCTATCGCATTGGCGCCAGCGCGGGTGGCTACAAGTGGGGCACCGCCACCGGTGTTTCCGTCGTCTCCGGGCAGACCGCGTCGCAGGACTTCGCTCTCGACCTACTGCCGTTCACGACAGGACCGCAGTTCCAGGACATCAGCGATCTGGCAAAGCTCCCCAACGCCGTGGGTGTCGCCTGGGGTGACTACGATGGCGACGGGTATCCAGATCTCTTCTTGGCAGGTGAGGCGGAAGGTGCGTCTGGGTTCGTGGCGCACGGGCCAATGCTGTTCCACAACAACCATGACCTGACGTTTACGGACGTGAGCGCTTCCTTCAAGCTGCCCTCGACTACCACCACCCCCCAAGATGGGCCAGGCTGGGCCGACTTCGACAACGACGGTGATCTGGACATCTTGGTCGCGTCAGGGTCGCGATTCCCGTACTTGTACCAGCGCGACGCGACTCAGTTCGTGGAGATAGGACAGGCGGCCGGCTTCGATTTGGGGGGTCCAAGTCGCCACGTAGCGTGGTGTGACTATGATGGGGACAACTGGCTCGACGTCTTCGTTCCGATCAACGGGCAAGATTCATACCTCTTCCACAATAACCGCGACGGGACGTTCACTGACGTGCACGCCCAGGCCGGGATCTTTACCTACGCCTTCTACAGTGCTGGCGCAGGCGTGGGCGGCATGTCGGCATCGTGGGGAGACTATGACAACGACGGTTTGCCGGACCTGTTCATCACTCGCATACGCGGCGCGGCCATGTTGTACCACAATAATGGAGACGGCACGTTCACCGATGTCAGTGAGAAAGCAGGTATAACAGCCGCGTTTGACGCCTACAGCGTTGTCTGGGGCGACTACGACAACGACGGGTGGCTGGACTGCTACGTGAGCTCTGGCCAGTATACGGACCCCCAGAACCGCAGAGACTGGCTGTTCCACAACAACCATGACGGCACGTTCACGGACGTGGCCGGGGTCTCGGGCATGGCAGGCGATGCAGCCTCCCAGATGGCGGCCACGTTTGGCGACTATGATAACGACGGATATATTGATATCTATGTGGGCAATAACACCGACGCCCCGTTCCTATACCACAATAACGGTGACGCCTCGTTCACGAATGTGGCAGTAGGCTCCGGGCTTGAAGGCAGCTTTACCAACGATGGCGCAGCCTGGGCGGATATCGACCTCGATGGCCGCATCGATCTCGTACAGGGCACATCAGACGACCATACACGCCTCTTCCACAACATCGGTCCAGTCGGCAACTGGCTGCGGGTGCGTGCGATCACCAACGCGATTGGCGACGCCACCGACACCAGCAAGCCTACGCGTGATGCCATCGGCGCCCGCGTCGAGGTGGATGTGGACAACAGCGGCACCTTCCCCGCCGGCAGGACGCTCACTCGGCTGATCGGCTGCAACTCAGGTCATTCGGCTCAGGACGAGCAGGTCGCCCAGTTCGGCATTCCCACCGATGGCCCGGTGGCGGTGCGGGTGCGCTTCCCGGACGGCACGGTTGTCATCCGCTACGGCA